>NZ_CAXUBY010000125.1:0-508 GCF_964249515.1 Eubacterium sp. 3_1_31 | reverse complement strand
AATAAATATCCACCAGCTTAGCTGGTGGTTTTTACGTAATCGCCCCAAGGGGCTCAGATTCAGGCTACGCTTACCAGCGTAACAATACGGTCTGGCATTTGCATTTCTATTTCTTATTACCCGTAAACGGGTCTTCTATATCCAGTGTCAATTGTTCACTTAGTTCATCTTCTTTTAATTGATTTTTTATATATGCTTCAATTACTTTGTCATTCTTTCCTGCTGTATCTACATAATATCCTCTACACCAAAATGATCGATTCCTATATTTATATTTCATATTCCCCCATTTCTGATAGATCATAATACTACTTTTCCCTTTCAGAAATCCCATAAATCCTGATACTGTCATTTTAGGTGGGATTTCAACTAGCATATGCACATGATCTGGGCATACTTCTGCTGTTATAATTTTCACACCTTTCCACTCGCATAATTCTCTCAGTATTGCTCCTATTTCTAGTCGCTTTTCTCCATAAAAAACTTTTCTTCTATACTTTGGCGCAAA
>NZ_CAXUBY010000124.1:0-511 GCF_964249515.1 Eubacterium sp. 3_1_31 | reverse complement strand
GATAACCGTAACCTAATGGCGTAAATCAGATAAGTAAACGAGGAAAGATATGTGACTTACCCCGCGAGGTCTCATTGACTCAGTAGGCGAGACGTAGAACGACGGGCAGTCGAGGAGTAGTAACAACGAACAATGAGAAGTCAGCAGAGGTCATATTAGGTAGAGATACTGAAGGACCGAACGTTTTAATCGCACGAGCAAAATGTATGTTTCTTACAATAATCAGACAAGGATATGAGTGAAAACGTAAATGAGCAAATATCCAAAACACGTATGATGATTTGTAAGAAAGCGGAAAGGAAAGGAGTGCACAAAGTATGTCAGAACTATTAGAAAAGATACTGAACAGAGAAAATATGAACAAAGCCTATAAACGTGTAAAAGCGAATAAAGGAACAAGCGGAATTGATGAAATAACGATTGAGGACGCCTATGTTTATATAAAAGAAAACTGGGAACGTATCAGAGCAGAAATCACAGAAAGGAAGTACAAACCACAGCCAGTAAAGCG
>NZ_CAXUBY010000123.1:0-527 GCF_964249515.1 Eubacterium sp. 3_1_31 | reverse complement strand
CAGCGTGCTGAGCTGCTGGGAGCGATCCGTCTGCCGAATGACGCGTTCAAAAAGAATGCCGGTGCCGAGGTGGTATCGGACATCATCTTCCTCCAAAAGCGGGACCGCCCGCTGGACATCGTGCCGGAATGGACCCAGATCGGACAAACGGAGGATGGGTTTGCCATCAACCGGTATTTTATCGACCACCCAGAAATGGTGCTGGGCAGACAGGAGCCGGTAAGCACCGCTCATGGTATGGATTACACCGTGAACCCTATCGAGGGACTGGAGCTTTCCGATCAGCTGCATGATGCTGTGAAGTACATTCATGGCACTTATCAGGAGGCAGAACTGCCGGAGCTGGGCGAGGGCGAAACCATTGACACCTCCATTCCTGCTGACCCAAATGTGAAGAACTATTCCTATGCCATTGTAGACGGACAGGTGTACTACCGGGAAAACAGCCGCATGGTGCGCCCTGACCTCAACGCCACCGCCGAAGCCCGCGTGAAAGGTCTTGTGGGACTGCGTGATTGTGTGCAGGA
>NZ_CAXUBY010000122.1:0-533 GCF_964249515.1 Eubacterium sp. 3_1_31 | reverse complement strand
ACCATGAAAGAAAAAAGACGGGATAGCAAAGGACGTATCCTGCATACTGGAGAGAGCCAACGAACAGACGGAAAATACTTATATAAATATGTGGACGCATTTGGAAACACAAAATATGTGTATGCTTGGAGATTGACACCCACAGACCCGACACCAAAGGGAAAACGGGAAAAACCCTCACTTCGTGAACTGGAACAGCAGATAAGACGGGATATTGAGGACGGTATCGACAGCACAGGCAAGAAAATGACGCTTTGCCAACTCTACGCCAAACAGAACGCACAGAGGGCAAACGTGAAGAAAAGCACACAGAAACAACGGGAACAGCTCATGCGGTTATTGAAAGAGGACAAGTTAGGTGCTAGGAGCATTGATACGATAAAACCCTCTGACGCTAAGGAATGGGCGTTACGCATGAAAGACAAAGGCTTTTCCTATAACACCATTAACAACCATAAACGCTCGTTAAAAGCGTCATTCTATATCGCCATACAAGACGATTGTGTAAGGAAAAACCCTTTTGATTTCAAGTT
>NZ_CAXUBY010000121.1:0-534 GCF_964249515.1 Eubacterium sp. 3_1_31 | reverse complement strand
ACCACGTTCAATCTTGGAAAGGCTCTGCATATTGATACCGATTTTGTCCGCAAGTTCCTGTTGTTTCATTCCTCTGTGTTTTCTTATGGTCTGTATGTTTTCTCCTAAGAAACTGATTTTCTTTTCATAATGCTCCATAACTTAGTATAACCGCTCCTTTCGTTGCTTCTCTTGGTATTTATAAGCATATCATACTTAATATATATCCAAAAGTCAACAAAAACTTCTTGACAAGTAATTCTAATGGCGTTATTATCGTATCAGATGGAGTGATTAAGCACGCTAGGGTCAATCACACGCTTGAGTAAGCATAGAGAAGATATATTTTCATTTTGATAGCATGAATAAGCATGGACTGTCAGACCGAAAATAGTGGTTTCCAAAAGGGGCTGGCTGGACGGGGCACGTCCCCCAGACGTGTTCGGACAGACAGTTCCTTTTGGAAAGGGAACGCCTTTAGGCGTTCGTAAAGGGCGTATATGTAACACCGCCCTGCGTATACATGTCATAGTACCTAGAAACTGTGATAAATAA
>NZ_CAXUBY010000120.1:0-549 GCF_964249515.1 Eubacterium sp. 3_1_31 | reverse complement strand
CGCGCATCGCTGGTACACAGCGGAACCGTTGACCCGTCCCAGGACAATATGCTCAAGATTACCTCGGATGGCCGTAAGCTGGGCCTGGACCAGAGAATCGTCAACCAGATGCTGCCGGATGAACCTGGCACAAAGGTCAATCAGTGCGTGGACAACATCATGCAGATCTGGCGGAATGGCAAAGCTGACAAGCTGACCCAGCTGGTGTTCTGCGACATTTCTACACCGCAGGCAAAAGCTCCTGCAAGCAAGGCGGCGAAAACGCTGGATAATCCACTGCTTCACGCATTGGAAGGCTCTGTGCCTCTGCCGGAGCAGGAACCGGTCTTTACGGTATATGACGATATTCGTCAGAAACTCATTGCTCAGGGAATGCCTGCCGACCAGATCGCTTTTATCCATGAAGCCAACACCGAAGTGCGGAAAAAGGAGTTGTTCTCTAAAGTCCGTACCGGTCAGGTGCGTGTCCTTTTGGGCAGCACCGCCAAGATGGGCGCAGGCACCAATGTGCAGGACCGTCTGGTGGCACTTCATGACCTGGACTGTCCG
>NZ_CAXUBY010000119.1:0-553 GCF_964249515.1 Eubacterium sp. 3_1_31 | reverse complement strand
CTTCGTATCTGAAAGATGAAACTGCCTGGCAATAGATGCAGAGGAACGGCTGAGATCCTTCATAGCTTCTAGGATGAGCATAGGTGTAATATCAGTAGATTGTTTATATGGCTTGAAGAAAGGATAAGATTCATTGACATAAGTCTTACAGTTAGTGCATTTCCACTTTCTCTGGCTAACGATAAAGATAATGCAGGTAGAATCCTGTAAAATAGGGTGTTTGATTTTTCTCTTATAGATGCCTTTAGAAGCATCCTGCATGAGCAGTTAGGGCAGTAAGTGGGTATAGGCGGTCTTGAAATATAGACATATTTCGTATCGCCAGCAACTTCAACATTATCAATACTGATAGAGCCATCATCAGGTAGGCTCAGCAATTTAAAAATATAAGAATAATCCATGAGTTACCTCCTTTTAACAGAGAGCATAACCATGAAATATTATAAATAAAGAAACAGGCAGATTCACCTATTTCTCATTTGAAATAACCCCCTAAAGTCTAGACCCCTAAAGTTGCCCCTAAATTTCAGACCCCTAAAGATTTTGGATACCC
>NZ_CAXUBY010000118.1:0-557 GCF_964249515.1 Eubacterium sp. 3_1_31 | reverse complement strand
TTTTTTGAAAAATATTTTAATACTTCTATAATATCAATTGTTTCAATGTTCATAATATATTTCTATACTCCAAGCGAAAGTGAGTTAATAAAAAAGTTCACAGTTGAGAGTGTAAAATAAACTGTGTAAGTTAAGAGCGTACGACTTAACGATACACAGTTTTTATATGCTTATGATACAATAAAAGAAAGTAGAGGAAATAACATATGGCAAGAATAAAAAGAGATCCAAAAACAGTAGCACTCGCGCAAGAAATCGCAAAACAATTTGATCCACAATCAGCAGAAGATGCAGATGAAGCACTCAAAGAACTTTTTGGTCCGATATTTGAATCGTTGCTCCAAGGTGAGATGAGTCATCATTTAGGATATGAGAATAATAATAAAGAATATAAACAAACGCAGAATCGTAGAAATGGATATGGTCAAAAAACTGTTCATACTACAAAGGGAGATATCACGATAGATACACCAAGAGACCGTGATGGCTCTTTTGAGCCACAGCTGATATCAAAACGACAAAGAGATGTTTCAGGAATAGAAGATAAAGTATTAGCG
>NZ_CAXUBY010000117.1:0-596 GCF_964249515.1 Eubacterium sp. 3_1_31 | reverse complement strand
CCCGGCGTGAGGTGGGGGAAAATCTGGAGATTGCTTCAAAGGATTACCTATCACCATTGTTTTTATACACCAAAATGCGGAATGTGGCAGGCTTATCCACATCGGACGCGCAGAAATCCTCCGATATGTTTGCCAAGTGCCGCTATATGGATGAGATCACCGGAAACCGTGGCGTGATTTTTGCCACCGGCACCCCGGTCAGCAACTCCATGACCGAGCTTTACACCATGCAGCGTTACCTTCAGTATGAACGCCTGCAAGAACTGAACATGACCCACTTCGACTGCTGGGCTTCCCGATTTGGAGAGACCGTCACAGCATTGGAGCTGGCACCGGAAGGCACCGGCTACCGGGCAAGAACGAGATTCAGCAAGTTCTTTAATCTGCCGGAGCTGATGAACCTGTTCAAAGAAGTGGCGGACATCAAGACCGCTGACCAACTGAACCTGCCCACCCCGGAGGTGGAATACCACAACATCGTGGCGCAGCCTACCGAACATCAGCAGGAAATGGTCAAGACCCTTTCGGAGCGCGCATCGCTGGTACACAGCGGAACCGTTGACCCGTCCCAGGACAATATGCTCAAGATTACCTCG
>NZ_CAXUBY010000116.1:0-665 GCF_964249515.1 Eubacterium sp. 3_1_31 | reverse complement strand
ATAGAGGAAATGCTATGTGGGTGACGGTAGCTTACCAGAAAGCCACGGCTAACTACGTGCCAGCAGCCGCGGTAATACGTAGGTGGCAAGCGTTATCCGGAATCATTGGGCGTAAAGGGTGCGTAGGTGGCACGATAAGTCTGAAGTAAAAGGCAACAGCTCAACTGTTGTATGCTTTGGAAACTGTCGAGCTAGAGTGCAGAAGAGGGCGATGGAATTCCATGTGTAGCGGTAAAATGCGTAGATATATGGAGGAACACCAGTGGCGAAGGCGGTCGCCTGGTCTGTAACTGACACTGATGCACGAAAGCGTGGGGAGCAAATAGGATTAGATACCCTAGTAGTCCACGCCGTAAACGATGAGAACTAAGTGTTGGAGAGATTCAGTGCTGCAGTTAACGCAATAAGTTCTCCGCCTGGGGAGTATGCACGCAAGTGTGAAACTCAAAGGAATTGACGGGGGCCCGCACAAGCGGTGGAGTATGTGGTTTAATTCGAAGCAACGCGAAGAACCTTACCAGGCCTTGACATGGATATAAATGTTCTAGAGATAGAAAGATAGCTATATATCACACAGGTGGTGCATGGTTGTCGTCAGCTCGTGTCGTGAGATGTTGGGTTAAGTCCCGCAACGAGCGCAACCCTTGTCTTCTGTTACCAGCATT
>NZ_CAXUBY010000115.1:0-668 GCF_964249515.1 Eubacterium sp. 3_1_31 | reverse complement strand
TGTAGGATATGATTTCACGATTATGTAAATCGATGATTGGGGATAAATACAGTTTACCTGCTCCTATATGAAATTCAGAAACATCTGTCGACCATTTCTGATTGCACCGTGTTGTTTCAAAATTTCTCTCATAATAAGTTTTGTGATTTTCTTTATCGATAACTTGTGTAAGCAGTTGGTTTTTTACAGTGCCATTCATATCACCTTTATAAGACTTGTATTTTGCTTTTGGTGTAACGCCATATAAGCCCATCACAGACATCAACCGTTTTACCTTCTTATGATTCATCATAAACCCTTTATTTATCAATTCTAGCGTGATTCTGCGGTATCCATAACGACCTTTATGTGTATAGTAGATATCAATAATAGTGTTCATAACTTTATCGTTCTTCATATCCTTATTGGTCTTAGATAAAGTATAATAATATGTAGATCTTTTCAGTCTTGAAATATGTAGAAGAATACGAATTGGGTATTTACGCTGTAATTCAAAAACAACCGCTACTTTTTCTTTGATTGTTGATTCTTCCTTGCCTGAATTACAGCTCTCAATTTTTTTAAATATTCATTCTCCGCTTCTAAATATAAATTTTTATCTTCAAGATATTTAATCTTTTCCTCTGGTGTCATATCTTTATAATCTTTATTTACAATGTTTTTCTTTG
>NZ_CAXUBY010000114.1:0-680 GCF_964249515.1 Eubacterium sp. 3_1_31 | reverse complement strand
CTTGCGGACAAAATCGGTATCAATATGCAGAGCCTTTCCAAGATTGAACGTGGTGTGAATTATCCTACCTTTGATACGCTGGAAAAGATAATGGACGTGCTGGGTGTAACGCCCAATGAATTATTGTCGGGAGAATGGAAGTATATCGACCATACCGAGCCATATATTATGGATATTATCAAACGGGAACAGGACTTCAATGTTTCCTTAGATTATCTGTCTGAAAATGAATTCTTTGATAATGAAAACGAATACAAATTCTACATGGAAACCATATTGATTAGATACATCAGCAATTATCTTTCTAATGAGGTTGTAGAAATTGAAGAACTTATGGAAATCAAACAGTTAATACAGCGTCAAAAAATAGAACGTATGATGAAAGTACACAAGGAAATGCGAGGGTTAGACCGATACAGAGAACAACCAAAAGAATACAAATATCACAACCCTTATGATGATTGGATATTCCGTCAACTTGCAGATATTGACAACAGAAAAAACATTCCTAATACTTCTCCACAAGTAGACTTTAATGAGGGAGATTATGAAGATTATCTAAAGGCGAAATGGAACAGAGGTTTTTAATTTCCTCTTGCATGGAAGATACAGCAAACAAAAAGCCCAGTAAAGAGTGCAAAGCACCACCAATGGTGGCAAGGCTCTTGACAGGGCTTTTT
>NZ_CAXUBY010000113.1:0-697 GCF_964249515.1 Eubacterium sp. 3_1_31 | reverse complement strand
AATTATATGTATTGTCTAACCCATAATATAGAAGCATATATAAAATATAGCATGTATAGCAAAGAGAAAGAAAAGAAATACAAAAAGAATCTATATAATAAAGCAAACTGGATGAAAGACACAAGCGGCAGATATATCTGTCCGGCTGGACATGTATTCACATGTATATCAGAAAGGGTAGATAAACGTAGCAAATATATGAGAATCAATCAAAGTCATAGCTGTGGCAAATGTGAAACCTGTGAACAGAAGAATGTATGCACAACCGCAAAAAGAAATCGCATTATTACAGTGAATCCGATACTAAATGAACTTCAAACAGAGGCAAAGAAAAGACTAGACAGTGAAGAAGGAATACAGTTAAGAATGAAGCGGTCTATTGAAACCGAAGGAGCGTTTGGAGTTATCAAGACAGATAACAAGTATGACAGAATTCACAGAAGAAGCATAAAAAATGTGGAAATGGAGATACAGTTAGTATCTATTGGATTTAACTTAATGAAATATCACAATAAAAAGCAAAGACCAAAGTATTCAGCATAGAGAATAAAAAGGGGGAGATGTTTTTATAATGCCTTAAAACAAAGGTTTATTCCTTTATCTAAAAATAAGAGATATTTTTTCAGAACAAAGCATAGAAAAAAGAGGTGTAACCTCATAGACTTGTCAATTCAGTCTATTTCGTTACAGCCTCTTT
>NZ_CAXUBY010000112.1:0-861 GCF_964249515.1 Eubacterium sp. 3_1_31 | reverse complement strand
ACCTATCTTTAGAAGTTAAAAGTAAAAAAATGGTGTAAACTCGAAATTATAGCTAACGAGTATGCATCATTTTTATTTGTTTATTGGTAAGATAATAATTTGTGATTGGTTGTTTTAATAGAGCTGAAAGCTTGGTGATGAAATCAGAAGAACGTGTCATGTTGATGTATCTTGAATCGTTGATCTGTACAACTTTAAACTCCTTGATAAAACTACATATATCACTTGTTGAGTATTCGTTATTTAGTATCTTGAATTGAAACAGTCGTATTAGTAGTACCGTAGTATAACATATAAGAAAATGTCCTTTTATACTATTCTCTTTTTGAAGATAGACAGGTCTTGCGTCTAATTCACTTTTCATAACTCTGAAAGATTCCTCAATCCTCCATAAATTATGATATGCTTCATATATCTGTTGATCTTCCATTTTGTATTCGGAAGTGATTAGAAGATTAAAGCCTGCTAGTTTTCTATCCATATCTATCTTTTCTTCATTTAGTACTGTATGGGCTTTTTTACCATCTCTATCCACAAAATTTACATATCTCGCACTTTCCCCATACTCTTCTTTCTTTGCTTCTGATGCTCGTAATCTTTGCGCTCTTTCAATCATTTTGTCGATTTCCATTAACTTTTTTCGTTGTAGCTTTGGGGAAAATGTACAAACACGTTTTTCTTTTACTGTCTTTGAATGTTTGATTCCATTTTCGTCTTTATATTCATATGTGTAGTTATCGATACATGATTTGTATCGATATATTATATTTCCTTTGCTGTCTAAAACATCATGAAAATCATTTTCAAGGAGTACCCATGTCTTTTCTTTATCAACTAGCTGTTTGACCGATTTTGAGAATA
>NZ_CAXUBY010000111.1:0-908 GCF_964249515.1 Eubacterium sp. 3_1_31 | reverse complement strand
ACGTGATATATCAAAAACAATAGAAGATATCTATGGATTTTCAATTTCTCATGAAATGGTATCCGATATTACAGATGCCATATTACCAGAACTAGAAGAATGGCGAAATAGACCATTAAAGAAGTGCTATGCCTTCTTGTTCGTAGATTGTATGTATGTGACATTGCGTAGTGGCTATGAGGCGAAAGAATGCGCTGTATACACGATATTAGGCTACGATTTGAATGGGCATAAAGATATCCTTGGATTATGGCTTAGTGAAAGCGAGAGTAAGAATTATTGGATGCAGATATTTGATGAATTGAAAGCACGAGGGATAGAAGATGTTTTCTTTATGTCGATGGATGGAGTTAGTGGACTGGAAGAAGGAGCCAAAGCAATATTTCCTAAGATCATTGTTCAAAGATGTATCGTACATCTGATCCGCAATTCCATTAAATACGTCCCTAGTAAGGATTATAAAAAGTTCACACAAGAATTAAAGAAAGTATATGGGGCACCAAATTTAAAAGCGGCAGCGGCAGCCTTTGAATCTTTTTGTCGAACATGGGAACAGTATCCTGGAGCTATTGAAGTATGGAAAAGGAACTTCAAATTTGTAGAACAATTATATGATTATGGAAGTGATGTACGACGTATTATGTATACCACTAACGCGATAGAGTCGATCAATTCAAGTTTTCGCAAAGTAACGAAAAAAGGCGCCTTTCCAAATGAAAACGCCTTATTCAAATTATTATACTTACGCTGTACAGAGCTAGAAAAGAAATGGAATAACGGAACCATTCACGATTGGTCAAAAGTGTTGAATCAACTTATGGTTAATGAAATTTTTACATCTCGTATTGAAAAATATCTTAAATAGATGTCTTAATCAATTTTACTTACACACTTTTCTTGACAAACCC
>NZ_CAXUBY010000110.1:0-924 GCF_964249515.1 Eubacterium sp. 3_1_31 | reverse complement strand
CCCGTCTTTAGAAGTTAGCACCATGTTTCTTTAGGAGCAAAAAAAACAAATGTTAATCAGAGCCCGTATTTATGCGGGTTTTTATGTGATAAAATACTTTCATATTTTATTTAATTGTGTTATAATGATGGTGCCGTGGTGTATTCATGTCGGAGGTGTTCTTATGGCTTATTTCCTTAAGGTTGCTAAACAACAAAATCGTACCTATTTATCTATTTACGAAAGCTTTTATTCTCCTGATGTTAAGGGAACCAAGCATCGCAGTATTAGAAAACTTGGTAATCTTCAGTCTCTTATTGATTCTGGGATTGATGATCCTATTGCCTACTACAAAGCTGAAGTGGCTAGAATGAATGAAGAAAGAAAACTCAAAAATGCGAATGCAAAGATAAATCAAAGACTTATTGGTGAAGTCTCTCCTGAAAAGTATCTCGGCTATTTTCCTCTTGCCAACATTCTTAACACATTAGATGTAAAAGATCATTTTAACTATATGCAGTCTACTCGCTACTTTCAGTTTAATGTCTATGATATATTCTCATCTCTTGTATTTGCACGTGCTGTAGCACCTTTGTCTAAACACAAAACGTTTCATGATGTACTTCCTTCCCTTTTGAATGAAGTTGACTTCAGCTATGATCAATTATTAGATGCCGTTGAATTTCTGGGGAGTGAATATCAGAAGTTCACTGAAATACTTACGGTAGCTACAGCTGATAATTTTGGTATTGATACAAAACATACTTTCTTCGATTGTACGAACTTCTACTTTGAAATCGATAAAGAAAATGATTTTCAAAGACGTGGCCCATCTAAAGAAATGCGTCATGATCCCATTGTTGGGCTAGGTCTATTACTTGATGCCAATATGATCCCCATCGGTATGAGGATGTATCCCGGTAATGAGTCAGAGAAGCCTATTAT
>NZ_CAXUBY010000109.1:0-1107 GCF_964249515.1 Eubacterium sp. 3_1_31 | reverse complement strand
GGATGGCTTTGGACAGGAACGCCCCGAACCGGCTGTCGAATCCCCGACCTTCCATTCCGAGACTGTGGCCGTCTATCCGGGCGATAAGAACAATCTACCTTATGATGTGGTGGTGGAACGGTTGCATATTGAGGAGCCGGAGCCGCCAGCCCCTGTAACAGAGCCGGAGAAAACCTTTGAGGAAGTGCTGGATGAACACCCGGTTTCCATTCAGGTCAACGGCCAGTGGCAGACCTTCCCCAATGCCAAAGCTGCCGAGGAAGCCTCCTATGAGGAATACAAGGACAACCTGCGCCGCAATGCACAGAACTTCCGCATTACCGATGAGCATTTGGGTGAAGGCGGTCCGAAAGCCAAGTTCCAGGCAAATATCAATGCCATTCGTTTGCTGAAAGAGCTGGAAGCTGCCGGACAGCAGGCAAGCCCGGAACAGCAGGAAGTCCTATCCCGCTATGTGGGCTGGGGCGGTCTTTCTGATGCCTTTGACCCGGAGAAACCGGCATGGGCTTCCGAGTATGCCCAGCTGAAAGAGCTGCTGACCCCGGAGGAATATGTCGCCGCCAGAAGCTCCACCCTCAACGCCCATTACACCAGCCCTACGGTCATTCAGGCCATCTATGAAGCGGTGGGCCGTATGGGATTTGAGACCGGAAATATTTTGGAGCCATCTATGGGTGTGGGCAATTTCTTCGGTATGCTGCCGGAGGAAATGAGAAACAGCCGTCTGTACGGCGTGGAGCTGGACCCGGTTTCCGGGCGCATCGCAAAGCAGCTCTATCCCAAGGCGGACATCACAGTAGGCGGCTTTGAGACCACCGACAGGCGGGATTTCTTTGACCTTGCCATCGGCAATGTACCTTTCGGTCAGTATCAGGTCAATGACAAAGCCTACAACAAGCTGAATTTCAGTATTCACAACTACTTTTTCGCCAAAGCACTGGACCAGGTGCGTCCCGGCGGAGTGGTAGCTTTTGTAACCTCCCGCTATACTATGGACGCCAAGGATTCCACCGTGCGCCGCTATCTTGCCCAGCGTGCTGAGCTGCTGGGAGCGATCCGTCTGCCGAATGACGCGTTCAAAAAGAATGCCGGTGCCGAGGTGGTATC
>NZ_CAXUBY010000108.1:0-1121 GCF_964249515.1 Eubacterium sp. 3_1_31 | reverse complement strand
AGAGGCTGTAACGAATAAGAAATAGCCTCACAAATAAAAATACGTCAAACTCATAAGAGAATGGCGTATTTTTTTTGGTATAATTTAACTATGGAAAACATCAATGTGTTCGAGTTAAATTATCCGTATCTGAACAATATGGATTATACTACACAACAGTTGATTTTACCACTGGATTTAGGAAAAAAGTTAAATTCTTCTGATCCGGTGTTCAGTTTTCTTAAAGTGATGGAAGGAGTAAATTGGAATACATATCTGAATCGACCTTCACATAAAGGTCGTGAAGAATACAATCCCTTTAAGATGATTAAAATCGTTCTGTTTGCGTTCATGAATAAAATTTATAGTTTGAGAGGTATTGAACAGGCCTGTAAAACGGATATCCGTTTTATGTATCTTATGGAAGAAGAAACACCCAGCCATATGGCAATTCAAAGATTTATTGAGAAATATCTGAAAGATTCTATAGAAAATATATTTAAGGATATTTTTGAATCTATCTGTACACTAGACGACGTTGATACAAAGACTTTATGTATAGATGGAACAAAACTAGAAGCAAATGCCACAAAATTCTCTTTTGTATGGAAAAAGACCGCGGTCAAAACAAGAGATAAAACATTTACACGCATCAATGATGAAATACAGAAACTGGAGAATACAGAACCTAAAGATACATGGGCACCGGAAGAATTAGATGTCATCCTTGAGGCAATATTATCGCAATGTAAAAAGCAAGGATTCTCTTTTGTTTATGGTAAAGGAAAGAGAAAAACGCCGATACAAAGGATTTATGATAACCTTGCGGACTATAGAGATACCTTAGAAAGCTGCCTGACCAGAATTCAGATATGCGGTGAAGGCAGAAACAGTTATTCAAAAACAGATCACGATGCGACAATGATGCATATGAAAGAAGACTACTACATGAAAACCGGAATCTTCAAACCGGGATATAATGTGCAGATAGGTGTATGTGATGAATATATAGCATACGCATGTGTTTTTCAAGAGCGCAGTGATCAAAAGACATTTATCAAATTCCTTGATCGGTATTTAGAACAATATAGAAAACTCCCAGCAGTCGTAGTCGCAGATGCGGGATATGGAAGTTATGATAA
>NZ_CAXUBY010000107.1:0-1184 GCF_964249515.1 Eubacterium sp. 3_1_31 | reverse complement strand
AAGATGTTCCAGATTGGTAAATGGCAGGCTCTACTCCACAAAAAGCGCAAAGCTGTTTAGGATTACTAAATTTTGAGAAGTCACCAAATTCACCGAGGATAGTCGCAGCACTAAGCGTACTGATTCCCGGAATAGTATCAATAGGAGAATGCAGTTCTTCCATGATAGCTAAAATTTCCTTCTCAATGCTTTCTATTTGCCGTTCAAGAGTATTTACGATTTGAAGTGCAGAGGAAAGAATAAGGTCATTGTAGTTAAAATGATGCCCAATCGTATGCTTTGCTAAATCACGAAGTTCTTCAAAACTAGAAGTTGGAATACGACGAGATTTATTATGTAATAGAACACAGTCTTGATAAGTTAAACGTTTCATACGATCCACTGTTTTATATTTGTTTAAAAGAAATAAAGCAGTATCACTAAGCTTGTTATGAAAGAAAGCTTTAAATTCAGGGAATTCCACATCAAGAATATTCGTGATGATAACGTATTGGTCGCTACGAGAACGAATTAGCTTATTTCTTGCACGAGATAGTTGCTTTAGAGCCTCTATGTGGTATGATGAATACAGATAGGTTCTAGAAGCACCTGTGGATAGATATAAAGCGATGATACGAGCGTCAATTTTATCTGTTTTGGTTTTTCGATTGGAAAGTGAATCATGAAATCTTTTCACTAGTAATGGGTTGAATTCATGAAAGTCATAGCCAATGGAAGATAGAAAGAGTTTTAAATTCTTTCCGTAAATACCAGTTGCTTCTAGGCCTATCTTTATTTGTTGGGAATGATCAAGATGGTCTAAAGCAGACTGAAGTTCTTTGAATCCAGTATTTGAATTATCAAATGAAAAAGATTCAAGGACAGTAACACCTTCAGAAGTGCAGATGTAACAGTCGTGTTTGTACTTGGCAATATCAATGCCTACGTAATACATGATGAAATACCTCCTTTTGAAATAAGGGCTGTTGGTGATCACAGTTGTTTATTCGGACCTAATCTTGTACGAAATAAAACATCAAGTGTTATCTAACTAATCAAAGTTTGTAAATAAAAACTGTGGTCTGATTCTCCTTAAAATGGTCTACGCCACAAAAAAATAGATACAAATCCACAGCCCTAAGCTAATTATATAGCTTAATGAATTCCCAAGAAAGGAAGATATTATTTAATTACCTGTTTCTTGG
>NZ_CAXUBY010000106.1:0-1205 GCF_964249515.1 Eubacterium sp. 3_1_31 | reverse complement strand
TGTTAGGCTACTGCTAATGGAATAGCAGGTTCGGTCACTGCCGAACAATTACATTATGCGACTTCGTGTCGCACCCACATATACGCATCAAAAGTATTTTCCGTCACATACCGGAATATCTTTACTTTGTCATTCTGGTTTCCCTGTCTTAAAATACGTCCTTCCTGCTGTTCCAGATCAGACGGCTTCCATGGACAGTCAAGGTGATGGAGAGCAATCAGTCTGTCCTGTACGTTGGTACCTGCACCGAGTTTTGGAGTGGAACCCATCAGGATTCTCACCTGTCCAGCCCGTACCTTTGCAAACAGTTCCGCTTTCTTTGCCTCCGTGTTGTATTCATGGATAAAAGCAATCTCTTCTTTCGGGATTCCTTTTTCTGTCAGTTTGTTCCGGACATCATCATATACGTTGAAAGTCCCATCTCCTTTGGGTGTGGACAGGTCGCAGAAGATCAGCTGGGTTGTCCGGTCTGCTTTTCCTTCTTCCCATACCTGAAAAGCATTTTCCACACAGGTATTGACCTTGCTTTTTTCCGCATCCAGAAGGAGTTCATTCAAAAGCCTTTGGTCTAACGCACACTTTCTTCCGTCGTTGGTTATCTTGAGCATATTATCTTCTGTCGGATTCACAAGACCACCTCTTACACTTTCGGCACGTTCTGAAAAAGCACTGACCATTTCCTGCTGTTCTTCACTTGGCTTCAAGACTTCATTGATAAACTCTGCTTCCGGTACAGGAAGATTCAGCATATCAGAAGTCTGAATATCCGCAGCTTCCTTAAAAATGGAAATCAGCTCCGGAAGATTGAAAAAACGGGCAAACCGTGTTTTCGCACGATAGCCCGTTCCTTCCGGTGATAATTCGATTGCGGTTACTGTCTCCCCGAACGTTGCCGCCCAGGAATCAAAATGTCCCATGCCCATACGCATGAGTGTGTCATACTGGAGATAACGCATGATAGTGTAAAGCTCGGTCATACTGTTCGATACGGGAGTACCTGTAGCAAAGGTAATCCCTCTGCCGCCGGTCAGTTCATCCATGTACCGGCATTTCATAAACATATCCGAACTTTTCTGTGCGTCCGTCTGTGAGATACCCGCCACGTTCCGCATTTTTGTATACAAAAAAAATGGTGATAGGTAATCCTTTGAAGCAATCTCCAGATTTTCCCCCACCTCACGCCGGGCGTGCACCTTTCAGCGCAC
>NZ_CAXUBY010000105.1:0-1284 GCF_964249515.1 Eubacterium sp. 3_1_31 | reverse complement strand
TGCAAGCACGGTTCGGGGAGAGGACTGCACAAACCTACCCTAGAAATAAGGAAAGGCGGTGCTTTCCTACTCTACTACGCAGGAAACAACAGAATGTATCATGCAGGAAACCCTATCGGATATGCAGATTTGACAAGCCCGTACTGGCAGCAGCATTTGATTGGCGCAGGACGGGTAAAGACGAAATAGAAAGGAATGGTGCTATGATATTCAAGAAAAAAGAATCGAAACCTAAGAAAGAGAAGAAACTGCCTGTGATGAAAGTAGGCACGCATAAAAAATCCGTGATTGCTTTGTGGCTGGTGCTGCTTGCAAGCGTCAGCTTTGGCGTATATAAAAATTTTACTGCCATTGATATGCACACAGTACATGAAAAGGAAGTCATTGAACAGCGCATTGTCGATACCAACAGAATCGAAAATTTTGTCAAAGGCTTTGCGAAGTCCTACTATTCATGGAGCAACACGCAGGAATCCATTGACAAAAGAACCGCTGCCATCAGCAGCTATCTGACACAGAGCTTGCAGGACTTGAATGTAGATACGGTTCGGCAGGATATACCCACAAGCTCTGCGGTGACTGATGTAACGGTATGGGAAGTAGAACAGGCTGGAACAGACGACTTTACCGTTGTCTACTCCGTAGATCAGACGGTAACGGAGGGTGAACAGTCTGCCAGATACACTTCCGCTTACATGGTAGTGGTTCATGTAGATGGTGACGGGAACATGGTTATCACACAGAACCCGACCATCAGTAGCATACCGTCAAAATCCAGCTATGAACCAACAGCGCAGGAATCCGACGGAACGGTGGACGCTGCCACAGCGGAGGAAGTAACAGAATTTTTAGAAACTTTCTTCAGGCTCTATCCTACCGCAACAGAAAAGGAACTTGCCTATTATGTGTCTGGCGATGCCCTCTCCCCTGTAAACTGTGATTATGTGTTCTCGGAACTGGTAAACCCTATCTTCACCAAAGACGGGGAACAGGTCAAGGTATCGGTGTCAGTGAAGTATCTCGACCAGAGAACAAAGGCAACACAGATTTCACAGTTTGACTTGACGCTGGAAAAGGATAGTAATTGGAAGATTGTAGGATAAATAAAAAAGGCTTGCACGTTACTTTTCTAGTGGCATACAAGCCTTTTAAATAATCTATTAAATAGTTGGAAATTCATTTCTTATCATGTTATTTTAGGTGTAAGTAGTGTCTGCTGAGCAAACTGAAAACACTTGATTTTACTGACTTTTGCCCCATTTTCTGGTATAATGATTGCAAGGA
>NZ_CAXUBY010000104.1:0-1551 GCF_964249515.1 Eubacterium sp. 3_1_31 | reverse complement strand
GCTTCAATAATCTTGTTAAAAAGTTCTAAGAGTATATCATTTCATCACTCCAATCTATAATTTTGGTAAGAAAAAAGCAGTCAATCCTAAGACTAACTGCTTTGTGTGTATGGATATGAAATTGTCAAGTTAAAAACTGTTTATTTTTTCTTTTTAGGTTTTTGCGTTGGTAGTTCATCATACATCACATTAAATAACCCCGTCAGAAAATCTTTATTATCAATTTCTTCCACCAATAACATTTCTTTGGCATTTTCGTATGGAATTTCATAAGTAACTGTTGGCATATAAGAAATTGCAGACTTTGTTGGTTTTACCAGTAACCTATCATCATATATACCGCCAATGATTTTTCCACGATAATAGATAATAAATTCTCCCATCATTGCACGATATGTTATTTCTTGTAATTCTGATAATTGTTCTAAAACAAATTGTAAATAATCTTTACTTGAAGCCATTTCCAACCCTCCAATCTTGAATTTTATTATTCCAATGCTTTCTTTAAGTCCAGAACAAATTGCTTTTGTTGTTTTTTTAAATAGGTTTTTACAAAAGGTTTCATAAACCACTTTTTAGGTATCACATTTTCTGTAAAGTCTATTTGTGTTTCATTCCCTTTGTCTATAAAAACACCAATCCAATGACCTTTCATGTTGCTATTCTCCATATCAAATTCCCAGCGTTTATATGGTTCTACAACGGTGACGGTAAATGTAGTAGCATATCCATTTTTTGTGTATTCAATAAATTGTTTGTCATTTATTATTTCTGTTTTGCTCAAATCACTTCGCCATGAGTTATATTTATCAACAGCTAAAACAATGTTCCAAACTTTTTGAAAATCATTACTAATAATTGTATTTATATTTGAAATTGCCACTTTTTCATTTCCCCTTTTCAAACTGAGAGTTATAGTGCAATCTTTTTCCATTTTCTAATCTTGGTTCTAAAGGTTCCGAACGGAGCAACTGTATTAACATGTATGAATTTGTATATTTCCCAGACAGCTGTTTTAGTTGCTTCGTCAGCCCATTTTCTCATATGTGGTTTAAATAATTCTTCATCACTCAGAGAATCAATCATTGCATAAATAGAGTTGATATTCTCATTCAATCTGTCTTTTAATTCTTGCAGTGACAGCTGAGCATATGTATCTGTGAACCATTGATATAATTCGCCAAGCTGATTCCACTTAAAATTATCCGAAGGAGTTTTGACAGGAATACCCTTTCTTTCGTCTGATTCCCATTTAATAACAAGAGTTGTCCAGCCAACCTGATAAGCAAGATTTTCTGCCGGAGTTCGATCGACCTCATCAATTCTCTTATCTTTTAAACGCTCCGGAATATCATTAAATTCTGAAATATACTTTGCAAAGCTTTTATTTATCTCGTTTTTAAGCTCGTCTTTATTCTCATATGTTCTCAATAGTCTATCTCCTCAGCTTCCGATTTGTCGCTTTCTTCATACTCATATTATAACAGTTCCATATATCCACCACAATAAAAATCAGCATACCCTTTAAATATTTTCTGCATTGAAAATGCA
>NZ_CAXUBY010000103.1:0-1575 GCF_964249515.1 Eubacterium sp. 3_1_31 | reverse complement strand
AAAGAAAGTAGGCGATAGTCATTAAACTACCGCCCCTTATCAAACCGTACGTGCCCTATTAAGGCATACGGCTTACCAATATGCTTATTTATGTTATCCACTATATCGTAAATTTACTCCTGAATTTGCGATTTTCTTTATTCTTTCCTGTGTGTAGTATTTGATTCCCTGTTCTTTTAATTTATTGATATATTTTTCTTTTCTGACTTTGTTCTTTTCCTGTTGTTTGTTCACATACACATCTATTGTATAGCTTGGATACATATCCTTGTAATAATGCCATGCCGCGGGTATCAATCCTATCTTACAGAAGAATTCGATATTCCAGACTCCTATTTTCGCAAATCCTTTGCGTATGTTTGGATGTTTATGTATCATGCATACTCTTAATCTTTGCCTAATATATGCATCCAATTTATGAAGATTTCCAATACAACCTTTCACATAACAGTGACTTTCCTGTCCTGCCTGTTCATTTAGTTTTATGGCTTTCTGCACTATCTTATAATAGTTTACTTTCCCAACGATTATAGAATTCACTCTTTTGACCCATTCTTCTTTACTTAGCGTCAATGTTTTCTTTGTCTTTTCTTTGATTTTCAGTTTAAAATCTTTCAATGACTTTTCCGTTGGTGTTACTAGAAAGTATGGTTTCCCATCTTTCTTTCTATTTCTCCAATGTTGAAAATCAAATCCTACGAAAGTAAAATCGTCATCATGAAAATCTACTATCTTTGTCTTGTTCATGGCTATTTCCAAGCCTAATTCTTGGATTACTTTTTGCGCCAGTTCTCCTGCCTCTATGATTTTCTCTCCACTTTCCGCAAACAGTAGAAAATCATCGGCATATCTTACAAAGTAGATTCCTGCTTTCGCCAGTTCCCAGTCCAGTTCATTCAAATAGATGTTTGCCAGTAATGGAGAGATTACTCCTCCCTGTGGTGTGCCACTATTTGTTTCAAGATATTTTCCTTCTTCCATATATCCTGCTTTCAGCCATTTCCATATGAGGTTCAGCACTGTACCATCTGCGATATATTTATTCAATACGCGCATTAACTGTTTATGTGGGATATTATCAAAGAATCCTTTTATATCACAGTCATAGATATAATTTCTTCCTTTTTCTATATTCCACAGTATCAACTGCATTACCTTTTCCATACCATAATTTGGTCTGTATCCACAGGAACATTTATGAAAGATTCCATTCTCAAACTTTGGACTTAGTATATTCACTAAGGTCTGTTGGATGATTCTATCTTCTATCACAGGTATTCCAAGTGGTCTTTTACCTCCACTCTTCTTTGGTATATACACTCTTCTTACAGGTGCCGGTGTATACGTTTTTGTCTTAAGTTTTTCCAGGATTTCAAGGATTCTTTCTTCCGACTTTTTATCGAATTCCGCAATGGTCTCCCCATCTATCCCTCCGCTTCCTTTATTAGTCTTTACCTGTTTCCATGCCTCCCTCAGTTTCCTGTCTCTCAGCATCTGTCCATATAAAGAATGCCACTTAAATTTTAGTGGTTCGTTCATAAAACTCTTTTCCTCCTTCCCCACACATCTGGTTCG
>NZ_CAXUBY010000102.1:0-1610 GCF_964249515.1 Eubacterium sp. 3_1_31 | reverse complement strand
TAGTGTCTGCTGATTAAGCAGCTATCTGTAACTTCCAACTCTTATATCTGTTCCGGTCATACCAGAATCGGAACAGATGCAAAAGAGCACAAAGTATTCGCCTCTGAATCCTGAACAGATTCGTCACGAATACAGATAATGCGATAGATGTCAACTGCGTTTCTTCCAGTTTTGTGGTAATGCAGCTCATACCATAACAGCGTTTGCTCAGGCTGAAGGTGCGCTCCACTTCGATTCTATCGGTATTATCCTGATACTCTTGTTTTTTATCAACTTTTGCTGTGGCGCTTGGTCTGCCCAGCTTTGGACCTGATAACCGGATCCCATGCTCCTTGCAATAACTCCTGTTTTCCCTGGTCCGGTATATCTGATCTGCCAGGACACGTTCTGGATAATAACCGGTACGCTCTTTGAAGCGTTCTATTGCTTCAATCAGGCAGGTGCTCTCGTTGTATGCCTCGAAAGATATTTTTTCGAGGCGCCCATAACCCTCGCTGTCAAGACTGAGATCAAATTTTGCGCCAAATTCAACAGGTGCTTTGACCTTCCCTCTGACAATCGGCCGAAGCCATGGCTGCGAAATGCTTACAATGCGATGCTCCACAGAATGGATTCTGTTATCGTACATATACTGTTGCTGTTCATACAGCCTGATGATGGTAAGATATAGGCCGATATCCTTACCTGTCATGGCGTATCCATCACTCATGAACTGTTCCAGATAGCCAAGATCTCTTTTCACGTAGCCAAGCTGTCTGCGGAGTGCGCTGCGGATTTTCTTTGCCGTGTGCTTTCTGCTCTTGGCAAATGCAAGATACTCTTTTCTGGCACGTTTGCGGTATCTTCTTGGCAACTTAAGACCATAACATTTACAAAAACAGTAAATCATGTTTTCCAGCTTTTCTCTTGCTTCGTTCAAAAGCGAGATGTCCTGCGGATAACGTATGTTTGCAGGTGCGCAGGTTGCATCAAGTGTCAGAGTCCCTTTGTTTGTATCTTCTTTTGCAGTACCATCATCACCGGATTTTCCTACGGATGGAGGAGTATGGTCATCTTTGTCATCCTCCTTGTGAGCAAGAAGATACTCATTTACTTCCATCAGCATATCTGCTGAAATGCGTTTACGGAAAAGAACCAGTGTACTTGCATCAAACGGAGCTTCTTCCCGAAAACCGGGAAGCCCGATAAAGTATTGCAGATACGGATTCTCAGCGATCTGTTCCACAAGCTCACGGTCGGAAAATTGGAACTTGGTCTGGATGATCAGGGCTCCTAATGCCATGCGAAGAGGCTTGGCAACATTACCCGTATCACTTGGAAACAGCTTGGCATATTTTACTTCGAATTCATCCCATGGGATTCGGTCAGCCAGTCTGACCCAGCGGTTATCCGGATTCATGTGGAGTCCCATAGGTTGGTTGAAATCGAGGAATGAATGCTGTAACTTGTCGATCGGTTTGTACATTGTTTTAGCCCCTTTATACTTAAAATCTGTAAGAAAACTGCAAGAAAAACGATTTGTTTTTGTCAAAATCCTTGCAATCATTATACCAGAAAATGGGGCAAAAGTCAGTAAAATCAAGTGTTTTCAGTTTGCTCAGCAGACACTA
>NZ_CAXUBY010000101.1:0-1632 GCF_964249515.1 Eubacterium sp. 3_1_31 | reverse complement strand
TCAGACTGTCGACAAACTCAAATGAGTTAGTTGATGGTCTTTTTAATATATACAGAAAAGATGATAAGGAAAATGGTATAATATAAGTAAGAAAAGGAAGTGCTGAAATGCTTACAAAAACCAATCAAAAACAGCATGAAGTAAGTGTTGTAATACTAGAAGACTTAGTACCTTCAGATCATCTGTTAAGAAAGATAGATAAAGTTATAGATTTCTCATTTTTATATCCATATGTGGAAGATATGTACAGCAAAACAGGAAGGCCAAGTATTGATCCTGTTGTTTTGATAAAACTGGCATTTATTGATAAATTATATGGATTCCACAGTATGAGGAGAACATGTGCAGAAGCACAGGTGAATTTAGCAATCAAGTGGTTTTTAGGATATGGATTAGAAGAAAAGACACCGCATTTTTCAGATTTTTCAAAAACATATACAAGGAAATTTTCAAAAGAAATCGAAATCAAAGATGACAAAGGAAATATTATCGAAAAGAAAAGTATCTTCGCTGTATTATTTGATGAAGTAATTGAGCAGGCAATGAAACGCAGCTACATATATCCGGGGCATATTTATATGGACAGCACACATATAAAAGCAAATGCAAATAAGAAAAAAGTGACAAAACAGATGGTGGAAGAAACACGGAAAAATTATCAGGAAGAATTAAACAGAGAAATTGATGAAGAGTGTGAGCGACTTGGCTTCAGAAAGCCTAAAGAAATACAGCTGGGCGAGAAAGAGATCAAGAAAAGTGAAACCGACAGCGAAGCAGGGATTTTTTTAAAAGGTGAGCACGAATTACAGATAGCATATTTAGCACAGACCGTATGTGATATCAACGGGTTCATATTAAACACAGGGATCGTACCGGCAAATCTGCATGACAGCACGACATTCCATGAGGTGTATAAAGCAACGGTAGAGAAGTATGGGGTCGGAGGAGCAAAAGGAATAAGGGCAATCGGAATCGACGCAGGATATAAAACGCCGGCAGTAGCAAAGGAAATAATAGAAAGCGGAGTAACCCCGCTGATGCCCTATACAAGACCAAAGGGGAAAAAGAACAATGAAGAAAACGCAACAAAATATGGTAAGAAAGATTTTGAATATGATAAGGCGGCAGATGTATTCCATGGACCACAAGGCTGTATATTGACGCCAAGAGGAATAGACAGAAAAACAGGATATATAACCTATCGAAGTGAAAAACAGGAATGTGATGCATGCCCATTGAGAGAAAAATGTCTAAGCAGGACATCAAATACAAAGACAGTGGTAAAACATATATGGCAGGAAAGTCTAGATGAAGCAGAACGGATACGCCTAACGGAATATTGGAAACGATATTATCCACAGAGAAGTCAAACAATAGAGCGTGTATTCGCAGATGCGAAAGAAAAACATGGATTGCGGTTCACAAGATATAAAGGAATAAAAAAAGTCTTGGACGAAACAAGACTAGTTTTTGCGACAATGAATATAAAAAAGATGGCAATATGGGATTGGAAAGCAGCGTAAAAGCTGTTTGTTTTTCTTTAAAACCGTCATAAAACAAAGGAAGTATAAAAAAACAGAAGTAAATCCAAGATGTTAAATTTGGAAATACCCCTGTTTGTCGACAGTCTGA
>NZ_CAXUBY010000100.1:0-1663 GCF_964249515.1 Eubacterium sp. 3_1_31 | reverse complement strand
GGATATCTAAATTATCGTAGGGATAAGCGATACCTCTAAATTATCATAGGGTTTCGTAAAAGGTTGGCTCTAAATTATTGTAGGGTCAATCTTTTTGTTCATTCTTATAAAAATAAAACCTTTCGCTGTACAATGTAATCGTCAAACAACATTTAGCGAAAGGAGTGGTTTCCCACTATGGATATTATATCAGATTTTCTCGATCTATCCCAAGATTCCATATCAAGTCTTTCTTCCTATGTTGAAAACGATGTTCTCATAATCTGTTTAACTTTAAAGTCTTTTCCTTGTTCTTGCCCTATTTGTAATACTTCTACATCTCATATCAAAGAATACAAATTAAAACGTATCAAACATTCTGCTTTAAATCAAAAAAAATGTTTAATTGAATATCGAGCTCGACGTCTTGTTTGTGATAACTGTGGAAAAACTTTTTATGAGAAGAATCCTTTTATTCCCTTAGGTCATTCTGTCAGTAATCTTACCGTTCTTAATGTTTTACATGAATTGAAAGAGTCAAATGCTACTTTTGCCAGTGTCGCCAGACATAATTTCATATCTCCTACCAAAGCACAAGAGATATTTGATCTATATGTACGGATACCTAAAAGTCCTTTACCAGAAATCATTTGTATTGATGAGGTATATGCTTTAAAGGACAACCACAGTAAATATGTATGTATTCTATTGGATTTTTTATCTCATGAAATGGTCGATATGCTTCCTGACAGAAAGAAATATTCTCTTTTGAATTACTTTGATAGAATCCCTATTCAAGAAAGAAATAATGTTAAGTATGTCGTTATAGATATGTATAGTGTTTATCGTGATGTTGTCCACATGAAACTAAAGAACGCTGTTATTGCAGTTGACTCATTCCATGTTATTAAAAATATCAATACTGCATTAGACAAGGTAAGAATACGTATCATGAAAGGCAAAAAAAGTGATTGTATAGATTATTATCTGCTTAAAAACTTTCATTGGTTATTACTTACGGGTGAAGTAAGAGAAAATAAACGCAGGTATAACAAACGATTACGAAGATATATCAATTACCCGCAGCTTCTTGATCTACTATTAAACATATCGCCTGAGCTCAGAACAGCATATGAATTTAAAAATCTATACTTATGTTTCAACATGGTTAGTGATCACGATAATGCGGAACATGACTTCCATGAATTCATGAAAGAAGTAAGAGATTGTAATATTTCTGAAATGATCGAGATAATCAAAATGTTGAATAATTGGCATGATGAAATCATTAATTCATTTATTGTAGTAAATGGTAAGCGTTTATCGAATGGCATCATGGAATCTCGAAATTCTATCGTTAAACTCATTAAGAAAACAGGTAATGGCTATGTTAATTTCGCTAGATTTAGAAATCGGTGTATGTATTGTATGAACAAAAATGCCAAACCTAATATGGCTGGTTATGATGTACCATTAAAAATGAAAGGACATAAACGAGGAAAATATAAAAAATAATGATTAATTGTTGTTTGACTATTATAAAAGGCAGCGAAATGTTCATTTTCTAACATTTCTACTGCCTTTTTGAAACCCTATATTAATTTAGAGCCTACCTTCTTCATAGGAAAACCCTATGATAATTTAGAGCGTTTTTTCTTTAAACCCTACGTTAATTTAGAGCCCC
>NZ_CAXUBY010000099.1:0-1865 GCF_964249515.1 Eubacterium sp. 3_1_31 | reverse complement strand
CAAGTCGCTCTTGGGTTCGTCGATAACTACGCCCCGAGGGATTTTCACCCTAGATATGTGGCATGCCCGCCACACACGAAAAGGCGAGCTCTTCCTACAAAAAGCTTGCCTTTTATTAATATTCATAAAGAACTTATAGCATAAAAGAAGGACTAACACTTAAATAAAATCGCAATAATATGAAAGAGAGACTGATTCTATTCTCATTTTATTTTTATAATACTTAGAGATACTAATCTCCTGCTATCTTTCTTGACTAGACAATTTATACTACTTCTGTATTATTGAGACGTAACCAGTCTTTTCAATCAATTGCTGGCCTTCATCTGATTGTATCCAATTGATCAATCGCATAAGATTTTTATTTTCATTCCCCTTTACATAAACCGCATAAAACGGACTTGTAATAGGGTAGATATCATCACGTATATGTTCTACCGTTGGGGCGACTCCATCAATCTGTAAGAGCTTGATTTTATTACTTTTTTTCATTGCCTGTGTATAAAAACGGAAAGAATACCCTATTGCATTATCCCGATTTTCATATTCAGCTGTTACGGAAATAATTGCCCCCATACCTGCAGGCACATCCTTTGTCATAGGTTTCATGATTGATTGACCATTCATAAACCGAATCAACGCTGATTGAGAACCACTGCCTTCAGGACGTTGGAAAGCACGAATCTTTTCATCCTTTCCCCCTACCTCTTTCCAATTAGTTATCTTTCCACTATAGATATCCCGAATTTGTTTACTGCTCAAATTTGTTACGGGATTATCTTTATTCACAAAAAAGACAAATGCTTCCTTACCAATCGGAACCTTAACCAATTCTTCCTTTTGCTTTTTAAACATTTCCTCCTGTTTTGACGAAGGAGCAGCCACAAAAATAAGATCTGTTTTCTTCTCTAATAGACGTTCATAGGCGGTAGGTGTTGTTGTGCAGCTAACGATTTCACTAACGTATGGATCATACTCATCCTTAGGATAAAGCGCTTGTACAAAGGATGCATAGACCGGATATAAGGCAGTAGCACCATCCAAACGAACAAGTTCATCTTTTATTTGAAATTGACTTTCCTTATTCAAAGTAGCTATTTTATAACTGTGAAATGGTTTATATTCACTGAGATTCACTTCTGTACCCTTAATTTCATAACGATTTTCCCACATATCATAGCCAAATGTAGCTAACAAAATCACAATGCATGATAAAAATGGTACTACCATAAAAAGCTGCTTACGAAAAGATAACCAGGCATGGCGTCGATAACGATAAAGAACCATTAACCATATATATACATATAGGATCAACATTGCCACAATGAGAAGGTATTCAATAAAAGGATGTGTCGTAGTCCATACGATACTTAAAAGAAAGATATATACAAATGGTAAAGTAAATAGCGTCGCAAGACACAAAGCTCCTATCAATGCTAATATCATAGTTAGCTCCCTTCTGCTTTTGCAAGTTTTTTTTTATTTTCGATAAACCAATAGGACATAGCAGTAGAAACATAAAAATCTGAGAATAGGAAAGATTTAATAAGGTGCAGCTGTTATCATCAATTTTATTATATCGGATATATGCTTAAAGACAAGGTAAATTAAGAAAGGTTTAGATTTCCATAGAAATCACAATATACGATTTCCCCATGAGGAATCTTCAACAAAAGATGTATTGATTATTGTATTGATTATATTAGGAGATGACTAAGTAATAGTACATGATAGGTAAAAGGGTTAGTAAGATTATTTCTGATAAAGCAGAAATAGTACAACTTCTTGTGATGCCATTGGTTTCGCTCACATAAGGAATGTGTTTGGATTTCTTTCTCTATATAGAAAAAAACCTGTCCTTCTCA
>NZ_CAXUBY010000098.1:0-1880 GCF_964249515.1 Eubacterium sp. 3_1_31 | reverse complement strand
GTAGAGCCGATAAAATAAGGCTTTGCGGACATTTGAGAAGATATAAAAAGATAGTTAAAAAGACATATATAATTTATCATAATTAATTACTTTAACAGCATCAATGTACTAATGGGAAAATCCAATGTTATAGTAGTGCCTTCACCTTCTGAAGAAGCGGCATGTATACCCAAATATAGTTTATCGCATAAACTCTTACATAAATATAGCCCCATACCGGTTGCTTTCTCATTTATTCGGCCATTTTTACCAGTAAATCCCCGTTCAAAGATGCGTGAAATATCACTTGGACAAATACCGATGCCATTATCCTGAATATGCAGGTGGATCGTATTTTCTTTCCGCTCTGCATAAATGTGCAATGTTTTTTCTTCTTTATCCATGTATTTGATAGCATTTAAAATGATTTGTTCGAGAATAAATTCCAGCCATTTATTATCACTATATACGATTTGGTCAAGATTTGATAATTCTACGCTGATTTTCTGTAAGATAAATATTTTAGAATGCTTGCGTAAAATCTTGGATATACATTCCTGTAGTGATAATTCTTTAATTAGATAATCCTTTTCTACTGATGTGCTGCGGGCATAGAAAAGTGCTTGTTCTACAAAGCTTTCTACTTTTTCTATTTCTTCATGTAAACTATCGGTAATGGCGGATGGATTATTAGAAATCACCAATTTTGCTGCGGCAAGTGGGGTTTTAATTTCATGAACCCACATCTCAATATAATCTTTATAATCGGCTTGTGCACTGCGATAAAGGTTGACATGATCAGCCATCGATTTATCTACCTCATGCAATACTTCCATAAGAATTTTACCATCTAAGAATAAGGGCTCTTCCATCATTTCAGTAAGCAAATATTTTTCATCTAAGGATTGTGCGGTATCTAACAAACGTTGATAAAAAGATGCACGGCGTACATATTCAATGATGAGGATTGCCAGCAGCATGCCCCAATATAATAGAGATACAACCATGATGGCCTGCGTATTATTTCCTATGCCATAAAGAAATAGCACGATAATGGCATAGGTCAATAAGCCTAACAAGATGAAATATAGTTTCTCAAATAAATAATCTTTAATCTTCATAAATAATGTATCCCATACCACGTTTTGTCTGAATCAAATCATCCAATCGCAGATATTCCAATTTCTTACGCAGGCGGTTAATATTGACCGTTAAGGTGTTATCATCAACAAACAGATCACAATCCCACATATGCTGCATCAACTCATTGCGGGAAACAATCTTATTTTTATTTTGAAACAGACAATGCATGATGCGTAATTCATTTTTTGTTAAATCAACACTGTTGCCTTTCCAATTGAGGGTGCTTTTGGATATATCTAAGACGATATCATGAATCATCAATTGGTTGCTGGAAGCGTGCTCATAGGAACGCTGTAAGATACGGGAAATTCTTGCTAATAGAATTTGCAGGTTATATGGTTTTGTCACAAAATCATCGGCACCAAGATTCATGCTGATTAATTCATCCATATCAGAATCACGACTTGTGACGATCATGATAGGGAGTTCACTGTTCTTACGTACTTCGCGGCATATAAAATGGCCGTCTACGACAGGAAGGTTTAGATCTAGCAGTAGTAAATCTGGCTTCTGCTGATGAATATCTTCCAGTAAATGATCAAATTCGGCAGGACCAAAGGCCTCATATCCGTTTTTACTTAAAAAATCACAAAGCTCATTACGTATTTTATCGTTATCTTCAATTACCATAATGCGATACATATCATCACCACCTTGGTTTTATTATAGCTTATTTTGTTAAAAATCGAGTAGGGTGAAATAAATCACCCTCTCACACCACCGTACGTACGGTTCCGTATACGGCGGTTCGTTTTAAT
>NZ_CAXUBY010000097.1:0-2085 GCF_964249515.1 Eubacterium sp. 3_1_31 | reverse complement strand
GGTGATCTCGTCGATCTGCTCATAGAGAAGCCGTTCCTGACGCTCCCGGCTGATGGGGATACGCTCAAACTGGCTGTTCCCCATGATGATGGCGTCATAGTCACCGGTCGCGATACGAGCGCAGAATTTCTTACGGTTATGGGTCTCAAAATCCTTTTTGGTTGTGACTAAGATGTTGGCGGAAGGATAGAGACGCAGAAACTCCGACGCCCACTGCTCAGTCAAGTGGTTGGGAACCACAAAGAGAGATTTCTGGCACAAGCCCAGGCGTTTGGCTTCCATCGCAGCGGCCACCATCTCAAAGGTTTTGCCCGCGCCTACTTCGTGTGCCAACAGGGTATTTCCGCCATACAGCACATGGGCGATGGCACTTTTCTGGTGTTCCCGCAGGGTAATGGCCGGGTTCATGCCACCAAAAGTGATATGGCTGCCATCATACTCGCGGGGACGGGTAGAGTTCATTTCTTCGTTATACTGGCGCACCAAAGTCTGGCGGCGCTCCGGGTCTCTCCAGATCCAGTCCCTAAAGGCTTCCCGGATAGCTTGCTGTTTTTGGGCAGCCAGGGTGGTCTCCTTGGCGTTCAGCACGCGGCGCTCTTTTCCGTCTGCGTCCTCTATGGTGTCATAGATACGGACATCCCGCAGGTTCAGGCTGTCCTCCAAAATCTTGTAGGCATTGGCACGGCTGGTTCCATAGGTGGTGTAAGCTGCTACATCGTTGTAGGATACGGAAGATTTCCCCTTGATCTGCCATTCAGCAGTAAAGGAGGAATAGTTGACCTCTATGCTGCGCTGGAGATAAAACGGGGTGTTGAAGGTCTCGTACATAAACTGCTGGATATATTCCTTGTCGATCCAGGTGGCACCAAGGCGCACCTCGATCTCCGACGCATCCAGGTCTTTGGGCTGGGCGGCGGTAAGAGCTTCCACATTGACTGCAAAAGAAGGGTCCTGCTGTGCCGCCCGCTGCGCCTGACGCAGCTTGCGGCGCACATTCCCGGACAGGTATTCATCAGCAGTCACAAAATGGGGTGTGCCGTCCTGTTCCAGCTGTCCCGGTACACGGAAGATCACGCCTTGCAGCTCTCCGGCCAGTTCTTCTTTTGTTTTTCCGGTAAGCCGACTCATATAGCTCATATCTACGCAGGCCTTTTCCGAGATGGACACCGCCAGTGCTTCGCTTGCCGTATCCACAGTAGCCACTGCCTGATGGGGCTTGATGGTCCGTTTGGTGAACATATCCGCCTTGCGTTCCAGCTTTCCGTCCTCGTCGATGACTTCCAGCGCACAGAGCAGGTAATAGGAAGAATCGTCTGCATAGGCCAGACGGTTTGCACGGTCATTGATGAGACCGTATTTGGCAGAAAAGCTGTCATAGAGGCTGTTCAGTTCCGCCTGCTTCTCCCGAATGGTGCTGTCCGGAACCGCTGCATCCATCTGAAGGTCGATCAGTTCCTGCACACAATCACGCAGTCCCACAAGACCTTTCACGCGGGCTTCGGCGGTGGCGTTGAGGTCAGGGCGCACCATACGGCTGTTTTCCCGGTAGTACACCTGCCCGTCTACAATGGCATAGGAATAGTTCTTCACATTGGGGTCAGCAGGAATGGAGGTGTCAATGGCTTCGCCTTCGCCCAGCTCCGGCAGCTCTGCCTCCTGATAAGTGCCATGAATATACTTCACCGCATCATGCAGCTGGTCGGAAAGCTCCAGTCCCTCGATAGGGTTCACGGTGTAGTCCATACCATGAGCAGTGCTTACCGGCTCCTGTCTGCCCAGCACCATTTCCGGGTGGTCGATAAAATACCGGTTGATGGCAAACCCATCCTGCGTCGTCGCGGACTGCGCCTGCTCGTTTCCGCCTTGCGGCGAAAAGCTCGCTTGCTCCGTCGCTCCTCCTTCTCCCACAAAGTCTTGCGACTTTGCGGGAACCCTGATAATGCCGGTCTGCGTCCACTCTGGTGCAATGTCCAGCGGACGGTCCCGCTTTTGGAGAAAGATGATGTCGGATACCACCTCGGCACCGGCATTCTTTTTGAACGCGTCATTCGGCAGACGGATCGCTCCCAGCAGCTCAGCACGCTG
>NZ_CAXUBY010000096.1:0-2214 GCF_964249515.1 Eubacterium sp. 3_1_31 | reverse complement strand
TTTACTAGCACTTGTTTTTGTCATGCTTTTTCAATCTTTTTCAAAAATGCTTGACTTCTTAATAGTTAGCTCCTTATCTACATTATACAAAAATCATTAACAATTACAATAACTTCCAACGATGCTCCTTCATTATCTTTTAGGTTTGTGATATATTTATACTATACAAAGAGGAGGATTTCATCATGAAAGTAGCTACCATCGGTACCGGATTCATTGTTGACTGGTTTTTAGATGCTGTTAAGCAAAATGAAGGTGTTACATGTGTTGCCATGTATACCCGGAAGAAAGAGCATGCACAAAACCTTGCAGATAAGTATGACATCAAAGACATCTATGAAGATTTAGAAGCAATGTTAAATCGTGAGGATATTGATTTTGTTTATGTAGCTTCACCAAACAGCTTACATTTTCAATATAGCTTACAGGCGATGCAACATGGTAAACATGTCATTTGTGAAAAACCATTTACTTCTAATTGTCGAGAATTTCGAATCTTAGATACCTATGCAAGAGAACATCACTTATTTTTATTCGAGGCAATCGTAACTTCCCATATGCCAAACTATCTAACGCTGAAAGAGAAATTACCTGAGCTGGGAACCATTCGCATGGTACAGTGTAATTTTTCTCAATATTCCAGTCGTTATGATAAGTTTTTGGCTGGTGAGACTCCAAATGTCTTTAGCCCAGCCTTTTCAGGCGGTGCTTTATCCGATATTAATATTTATAATCTACATTTTACGATTGGTTTATTTGGCAAACCTAACGCCGTACAGTATTTCCCAACTATCCAGCGTGGAATCGACACCAGTGGGGTAGCAATTTTAAAATATGATGGCTTTACATCTGTATGCGTTGGGGCAAAAGATACTAGAAGTCGCTGCATGGCGCAGATTCAAGGAGAAAAGGGCTATGCTGTTGTAGAATCAGAAACAAGTAAATGTGCGGTATTAAAAATTTATAAGGATGGCAAAGAAGAAAATCTGACATTGCCGCAAAACGATATCGCATTGTACTATGAGGTAAAAGAATTCAATCGCCTTTTTACGGAACAGGATTATACTACCTGTTACCAAAAGCTGGAGTATTCCCGAACGGTAATGGAAGTTTATGAAGCAGCACGTAAGGATGGCGGCATCATATTTGATGCGGATCATATCGCATGAGTGTCTTTGAAAACGATTGGATGATGCGGCAAATCTCTTCCATGACAAAAATGCTTCGCATGATGTTTTTCCACAAGGCCTCTGAAGAAATCACGGCCGAAGAAGAATTAAAGGACGAAGAGACAAAAGTTTATTATCATACTATTTACCAGCTCATCCAAGAAGACAATTATGCCCAAGCCATGAACTATTTAGTTGAGCATTTCACAGATAAGAATCTGGAATATTTGAAAACAGCCTTGGCTTTCTTTGATTATGTAAACGCAAAAGAAGACAGTGAACTGCGTGCACATGGCTATTCCAAAGATCAGCTATATAGTGATTTGAACTTTATTACTAAGCAATATGGGATAGAACTGTAACTGCCATGATCTAAGCAAAGTTTATATACCATCTACCTTCCTGTATCATGATATCCATGATTATTACATTTAATTAATTATCAATAGATAATCAAAAGCATGCTGTTTCCCACAACATGCTTTTGTTTGATTATTGAGGATATGTTAACTGCTCGATGTGCCAATCCTTAATGACTTCTAAATACTCCTTTGCAATCGTTTTAGCTTTCGTTAAATCATGATTCAAATAGTTTCCACACTCTTTTGATTCTTGGGCTCCCGGTATAGCACCTTCATAACTACTGATGAATTGCATGGTCTTTTGAACAAGGGCAATCGCTTCTGCCTTCGTCATTTTATCACGTACTAAAAAATAAAATCCGGTACGACACCCCATTGGTCCGGCATAGATAATCTCATCTGCATATGCACTGTTGCGTACATAAGTCGCAAATAAATGCTCAAAGGTATGTAAACCGTCATTCTCCAAATATATTCCACCATTAGGGACAACCATTCGCAAATCATAGGTGATGATATCCCCATCGACACGTGAAATATACATGCCTTTTGGCAATATATCATGATTTACACAGAAACTTGTTATTTTTTCCATATCTATCCTTATCTTGTATTATTTAATTAACCAAGAAACAGGTAATTAAATAATATCTTCCTTTCTTGGGAATTCATTAAGCTATATA
>NZ_CAXUBY010000095.1:0-2303 GCF_964249515.1 Eubacterium sp. 3_1_31 | reverse complement strand
GTGCGAGACGTTTCTACTTGAAAAGAGTAGACACTGCACAATCAATTAAAATTGTGTTGGAGAACTGAACACGCGAATAGTCGAATGATGGGGTAACGCCCTGAAAGGCTACTTTAATACTCCGACTGGCAGGATTATGAGTAAACATAGGTCTGTCAGAAGCTCGGTGAAGTCGGCAGAGAGATACCGTAACAGATAGCGCTGTCGAAAGATACCCAGAGGTGGGTGTCGTATCCTATATGCCGGAAGTCTATAAAATATCTATGGTTAGTATGTAGATGAGCGGTCTACTGACGAATCTTTGAATGTACAGGTCTATATCGGGACTGGATAGAAATGTCCAGTGACACAAATAGTGTCGCTACTGTGGGTGAGTAAGACTCGTTTTTATGAAAACCCATATAATGTTACAGGCATTATCAAAGTAGCAGGCTTAGAGAAGAAACCTACGGATATATATGTACAGATAGTGTGTTTGGAACGTTGAAAGCTGGCAACATGGAGATTTTACTGTCTATGAAGTGTTCACATCATAAGGTTGTTGTGAGATTAGCAATAATATAAGGTGTGTTTATGCCAGTGAAAGTGGTGGCACAGTACCTATGAAACCGTGATAACAAACGGTGGAGGGATAGCCACTAGTCATTGAAGAATAGAATTACTAAGAATGGTATGGGTTCGAGTAAGACTAAGAGATGTACTTGCCCCTGTGATTAAGGAGGGTACAGACCATGCTAAAGAAAGACAAGCTCCGCTATAACGAATATTATGATATGCAACATATTTATGATGAGTTATACGCACAGAGCAAAAATGGTAATAACTTTTATAAGTTACTGGAAATTATTGGTTCAGAACAAAATATCTGCTTGGCATACCGAAATTTAAAAACAAACAGCGGAAGCAAAACCGCTGGTACAGATGGGCTAACGATTGATGATATTAAACATTTGTGTGATGAAGATATTATTATGAAAGTCCGAAGCAGCCTGGATAATTACCAACCAAAATCAGTCAGACGGGTTTTTATTCCTAAATCTGGAAGCGATAAAATGCGACCTCTCGGAATCCCCTGTATCTGGGACAGACTTGTACAACAATGTATCTTGCAAGTCCTAGAACCGATATGCGAACCTAAGTTCCATAATCATTCCTATGGATTCCGTGCGAATCGAAGTGCCCACCATGCACTTGGCAGAGTAACCAGTTTGATAAACATATCAAAGTATCATTACTGCGTTGATGTAGATATTAAAGGATTCTTTGATAATGTCAACCACGGGAAATTGTTAAAACAGATTTGGACACTTGGCATTCGGGATAAAAGACTGATTTGCATTATTAGTAAAATGCTGAAAGCTGAAATTGACGGCGAGGGTGTCCCAGAAAAAGGAACTCCGCAAGGCGGTCTGTTAAGTCCCCTGCTCTCGCTCATAGTCCTTAATGAATTGGATTGGTGGGTAAGCAGTCAATGGGAAACTTTCCAGCCAAAGCACCGTAATAAAAACGGTTGGTTCCAATATGCAAAGAAACATACGAGGTTAAAAAGTGGCTTTATTGTGCGTTATGCTGACGATTTTAAAATTATGTGTTCGACCTATGAAGAAGCACAGCGATTCTATCACAGTACCGTAGATTTTCTTAACAAAAGGCTGAAATTAGAAATCAGTCCAGAAAAATCAAAGGTAGTAAATCTGAAGAAAAATTCATCAGATTTTCTGGGATTCAAAATTAAAGTGATTCCAAAAGGGAAAACAAAACATGGATATGTTGCCAAAACAGATATGAACCAGAAAGCACTAAAGAAAGCAAAAACAAATCTAAAGTTAAAAGTCAAGGATATAGTCAGGCACACAACTACTTTCCAGATTGCACGTTATAATCTGGCGGTTATGGGAATGCAGAATTATTATTGTGTGGCTACGAATATATACAACAATTTAACAGAAGTAAGTTACGCTCTTTTACCGACCACCAGAGTTCGCTTTAAAAAGATTGCAAAGCTAATACCTTTTGAAACTACAAGTCAAGATTTCCAGATGAAAACAACTGGAATACGACCACAAACAAAAATTATTATGATTGCCGATACTCCTCTATTGCCAATCAACGGAGTAAAACACAAAAATCCGCTGAATTTCTCACAGGATATATGCAACTTTACAGAACACGGAAGAAGCAGAATACATGAGGAAATAGCATTGGTAACCAAAGGAGAGATACGGATTCTTTTAGAGTATAAAGACCCCACAAAGAGTGTTGAATTTAATGATAATCGAATTGCGGTATTTATAGCCCAACAA
>NZ_CAXUBY010000094.1:0-2385 GCF_964249515.1 Eubacterium sp. 3_1_31 | reverse complement strand
TCTGGTCGGGTAAGAGATGGACATTGCTGCCCATCCCTCCCCTAAGAACCGTACGTGAGAGTTTCCCCTCATACGGCTCAAGCCTTTCAAAAGGCCCCCTTATCGGGAACCCGGCTCAAAAGTAGTAATCAGGCTGTGGATTTCTTCATGACATTCCTTGTGTACCATGATTTTCAGGCTATTCTTGCCGGCTGGAGTATGCACCTTGAAGCCGGTTTCCGATGTGATAAGGTCTCCACAGACCGGACAGCGGCGATGTTGCCGCCGCCAGATTGTCAGTAATTTTTCCCGTCCCTTCGTGCTGTTGAGTAGCTTTTCGCCCTCTCGTTCCTCGAAATAGTCCGTCCAACATTCATCAAACGGGTTTGCTTCCGCTACGATTTTCTTAAATCGAATGATTTTTGTATCGGTTGCGTATTCGAGTTTGCAGTAGAGCGGCTCACCCTCGGTACTTTGGTTTTCATAGGGAACAGAGAATGTCCACTGACGGGAGCCAATATGGTGCCAGTATTTCTGTGCAATCCATTTGTGGCTCTTTTTCTTATGTCTGCGCTTCGCCCATTGCCACAGGCATTTGTATATCTCATAGTCAACCCTGCTGAACACCTTGGAGGACACGACATATCGCTGGTTATTCACCCAGCCCCGGATAACGGGATTGAGCTTGCGTATCAGCGTTTCCTGTTTGGTGGATTTATTGCCCTTTATGATGCTCCGCACCTTTTCTAAGAACGACTTGACCGAAGTTTTGGACGGTTTGATGAGTAGCTTGCCGTTATATTTTCGGATGTTTTTGCCCAGGAAGTCAAAGCCATCTTCAATATGAGTGATGACCGTCTTTTCTTCCGAGAGCTGTAGCCCACGTTCTGTCAGAAATTCTTTGACGATAGGCAGCACCTTGTCCCGCAAAAATTCCGGCGATTCTCCGGTGATAATAAAATCATCCGCATAACGCACGAAATTCAGCTTGTTAAAGTGTGTTCGTCCATTTACCTTCTGTCGGGTGGGAAGCCGTTCTTGAAGCAGCCGTTCCAGACCGTCCAGCGTCATGTTCATAAGTGTAGGGGAGATTGTGCCGCCCTGCGGCGCACCCTCGTCCGTTGGGAACAATTTGCGCGTTTCCACATATCCGCATTTCAGCCACTTTTCGAGTATTTGCGTGTCCATTGGAATATTTTCCAACAGCCATTCGTGACTGATATGGTCGAAGCAGCCCTTGATGTCGCCCTCCAGTATCCATTCCGGGGATTTCCCTTTGTTCAGGTCAGTGAAGCACTGCTCGATTGCATCATGGGTGCTTCTGCCGATTCTGAACCCGTAGGAGTTAGGGTCGGCATAGGTTTCCGCTATCGGCTCCAGCGAAAATTTGTAGAGTGTCTGCATGGCTCGGTCGGTCATAGTCGGGATGCCCAGCGGACGCATTTTCCCGTTTTTCTTAGGGATATAGTGCCGTCTGAGCGGTTGCGGGTGATAACCCCGCCGGTTGAGTTTTGAGATTGCGTTGAATTTTGCCTGTGGTGTCAGCCATAATTCATGGTCTACGCCGGATGTTCTTTTGCCTTGATTACTTGTCACTCGCTTCACTGCCAAGGCTTTGGCATAGAACGAATGTGTCAGCAGCCATTGCAGCGATTTTACCTTGCTGTAATGGCCTTCTTTTTGAGCCTTTACGATACGCACTTGCAGCTTTTTGACATACGCAAGTGCTTTCTGCCAGTCTATGGCTTCCCAGCACGTTGCAATGCCGGGGGATGCACACGGTTTCCCGTTCATTTGCAATTTCCTCCTTCAAAAGTTCTGTAAATTCTCTCGTAAAGAAAGACCGGATGGAAGTCTGCCCGCTTTCGCGTGAGATAATGTTGCAATCTCTATCCGTCCCCATTACAGGGGCGGCGTTCGCTTTTTCCATCGCTCCTTACCCGCATTTCCCATGGGCTTCCCTTACGGTCTGCTTTCCGGCTATGCCGGAGAAAATACGGGCTTACCACGTTTCACATAATGAACAGTGTGGGTTAGGTTCCGCCTCTCCGCCGACAGTCATAATGTCCATGTGCCCCCACTATGGAAGGGGACAACCGACTGCAACACCTTTTGGTTCAGGCTTATCAGCAACTTTAGCCTGTTCGCACTTTAACGACGTTTATTGGCGATTTACATTACATTAACCATACCACACAGCCAAGCTCCCCAGCCGCATTGTTGCTTGCAGCTTGTCACTTCTGCCTCACAGCTTCCGCTTGACCCCGTTCGGGGAGGGCTACTCTTTCACATCAGGCTTCCTCACAGTCGTTACCAACTGCTTTGGTGATGTTAGGCTACTGCTAATGGAATAGCAGGTTCGGTCACTGCCGAACAATTACATTATGCGACTTCGTGTCGCACCCA
>NZ_CAXUBY010000093.1:0-2467 GCF_964249515.1 Eubacterium sp. 3_1_31 | reverse complement strand
TTAAAACGAACCGCCGTATACGGAACCGTACGTACGGTGGTGTGAGAGGGTGATTTATTTCACCCTACTCGATTTTATGAGTGAGAAAGGAAGATGATGATGAAGAAATTCACAAAAATAAGTACCTTATTTATCCTACTTAGCGTGCTTTGTGGAAGCTTTTTAATACAGATACAGGCAAAAGAAAGCACCAAGGCGAATGGTGAAGGGGAACTGTTAGACAAAATCATGGAACGTGGAGAACTGATTGTTGGAACCTCACCAGACTTTCCACCGAATGAATTTATCGATACGACGAAAACAGGACAAGATCAATACGTCGGTAGTGATATGGACTTTGCCAGATATATTGCTGATGAGATGGGGGTCAAACTGACCATTAAGGCAATGGATTTTGATGCTGTATTGGCAAGTCTTGGAAATGGTCAGATTGATATGGCAATCACCGGCATTACCAAAACGCCTGAGCGAATGGATGCGATGGAAATGAGTGAATCTTACTATGATGAAAATGGGGAATCCAGCTGGCAGGGATTGCTAATTAAGGCAGATAAAAAAGATGTGTATACAAAACTACGCGATTTAAAAGGAAAAAAGGTTGCAGTACAGGCAGGTTCTTTACAAGATTATTATGTAAAGACACAACTGAAAGAGGCCAACATTCAATATATCACCGGATTAAATGATGGTATAAACCTATTAAAAAATGGCAGTGTAGATGCCGTTGCCTGCGCTTATGGTACCGGACAGGATTTTGCAAAACAGAATGAAGGTATCCACATGAGCAAACAGTTGCTCTTTAAACTAAATCCTGATTATATGGGAACACGAATCGGTATTCCTAAAGGTGAAATCGCACTATTAAATAAAACGAATGAAATTATTCAGCAGGTACGAGATAAGGGGTTATATGAAGAATGGTATCAGGCTGCTGTAAATTACGATAAACAAAAAATTGAAGGAAACTTTCTCCAACGAACATGGAAAATTGCTGTACGTTATTGGCCAATGTTTTTAGAAGGTTTGGGTATGACACTTGGATTAGCCTTTGTGACCGTGTTAGGTGGTACATTGATTGGAACGGCTTTCGCTCTCATCAAATTGAGCAAGAATCGTTTTATACAATTATTATCAAGTGCATATGTAGAAGCAATACGTGGTACACCGCTGTTGTTGCAATTATGGTTGTTTGTAAGTATTTTTGCGGCTATCAACAGTGATATTCCGATGCTGGTCAGTGTGATTGTTGCTTTAATCATTAATAGTAGTGCTTATGTTGCTGAAATTATTCGCGGTGGTATTCTGTCTGTCGATAAAGGGCAGTGGGAAGCTGCCAAAAGTCTTGGAATGAGTAATCAGCATATGATGGTAAAGATCATATTCCCACAAGCTATTAAGAGCATTCTTCCTTCTTTAGGAAATGAATTTATTATGATGGTAAAGGAAACATCATTGGCTTCTTCTTTCTATATCGGTGAATTAATGAGTGTTAACAATATCGTAAAGACGGCGACCTATTTCTCATTAGAACCATTGACGATTGCGGCCATCATTTATCTGATTGTTACCTACAGTTTAAGTAAACTTGTAAAATATATGGAAAGGAGGATGTGTGTCAGTGATTAAAGAAGCATTAATTCGTGTAGAGAATCTAACCAAACGTTTTGGTGAGTTGGAAGTATTAAAAGGAATCACCGAAGAAATTCATGAAGGGGAAGTTGTGTCTATCATCGGACCTAGTGGTGGAGGAAAAAGTACTTTCTTACGCTGTTTAAATTTGCTAGAAGTGCCTACTTCAGGCAAAGTTATTTTTGAAGGTGTTAATATAGCGGATAAAAGCGTAGATTTAGATTTACACCGCAGAAAAATCGGAATGGTCTTTCAACATTTCAATGTGTTTCCGCATCTCAGTGTGCTTGATAATATTACCATCACTCCTTGTCTAGAATTGAAAATGTCTAAGGAAGAAGCAGAAAAGCGGGGATGTGAATTGTTAAGTAAAGTTGGACTCTTAGACAAGAAGGATGAATTTCCAAGAAAGTTGTCAGGTGGACAGAAACAGCGTTTAGCAATTGTACGTGCGATGGCAATGCAACCGGATGTGATTTTATTTGATGAGCCAACTAGTGCACTTGATCCAGAAATGGTCAAAGATGTGTTAGAGGTCATAAAGGAACTAGCAGATACGGGAATGACAATTGTCATAGTAACGCATGAGATGGGCTTTGCAAAACAAATCAGTGATCGTGTCTTCTTTATGGATGGCGGCATAATTGCAGAACAAGGAACACCAGAAGAAGTCTTCTTACATCCTCAAAATGCTAGGACAAAAGAATTCTTAAGCAAAGTTTTATAAAAATAGCACATACCTATATAAAAGGTATGTGCTATTTTTTGTATGAGAAAACCCCCAGATAGTCTGGGGGTTCCGTAGAGCTTTAGCGATGAGCCTTTAAAAATAAAACTC
>NZ_CAXUBY010000092.1:0-2490 GCF_964249515.1 Eubacterium sp. 3_1_31 | reverse complement strand
CTTGATCGGTATTTAGAACAATATAGAAAACTCCCAGCAGTCGTAGTCGCAGATGCGGGATATGGAAGTTATGATAAACTTTATATCTGATTTTTGATTATCCCTATAAATATTACACTTTCAAGCTTTTCGAAGTATAGAAAAACACTCATTTTACCACGAATATACCACGATTAAACGAGCCTTGATATGACGATAAAATAGCACTAAAAAGACACCATTGACACATTGAAGTGGTGTCTTTTATTAATAAGCAGTCAATCCTAAGACTAACTGCTTTTGCAAAATAAAGGTAATCACTATTTTGTTTGTTTCTTTAGAATAATATAGCTTGCAATCACAACTACAAAGAATACTAACACGAAAACTAAAGTATGAAATATTCCTATCGGATAAGGTGCAATCCACCCTTCTAGTTTGAAAACCAATCCTGAAATATATCCTGTAATCATAGAAATAGGCATAAAAGCAACTCCGATTATATTAAGCCAATTTACATAAAAGGGGGATTTTTCTTCCGATAGTATTCTCGCTATAAAATATCCAACAATCCCTATAGCTTGAATAATCATTGAACCCCAAACTGCTTCCATTGTTTGTTCTGCATACCAATTACCAAATGCACAAAACAGCCCAATAGCAACAAAAGCTGTTGATGATATATAAAGTACCTTACTCGTAAGCTCTTTATTTTTTTGTTCTTTGTCTGCTACTGGTTCAATTCCCTTTAGGATATAGTCAGTTGTTACTCCAAAAAAATCACTCATTATAATTATTTTTTCTAAGTCAGGCGTACTTTGTTCACTTTCCCATTTGGAAACAGCCTGCCTTGAAACTCCAACTTTATCCGCAAGTTCCTCTTGTGATATTCCTTTTGATTTCCTTAAATATTGTATTCTGTCTGCCATATTCATTAGCTAACACTCCTTTCTTTCATGGTGTAATTTTAGCAATATTATCAGTTGCATAGCCACCATTTAGATATGGAAATATGTCAACTGGCAGTTGCAATGATGTTTTTTGACAAATCAGCAGAATATTCTTGCTTATAACGTAATTTAAACATATCCATATTATAACAGTTCCATATATCCGCCACAACAAAAATCAGCACACCCCCCCCTTGACATTTTTCTGTCTTGAAAAATACACACTTTTTCTTTCTTCCTCTTGATTACCAACCACAGAAAAGAAAAAGCCCTGTCAAGAGCCTTGCCACCATTGGTGGTGCTTTGCACTCTTTACTGGGCTTTTTGTTTGCTGTATCTTTCATTCAAGAGGAAAATTAAAGACCTCTGTTCCATTTCTCTTTCAGATAATCTTCATAGTCCGTTTCATCAAAATCTAACTGTGGCGAAGTGTCGGGAATGTTATTTCTGCTGTCTATGTCCGCAAGTTGACGGAATATCCAGTCATCATAAGGGTCATGGTATTTATACTCTTTGGGCTGTTCTCTGTATCGGTCTAACCCTCGCATTTCCTTATGTACTTTCATCATGCGTTCTATTTTTTGACGTTGTATCAACTGCTTGATTTCCATAAGTTCTTCTAACTCCGTAACCTCATTGGTAATGTAGTTATGGATATACTGTATGAGTTTGGTTTCCATGTAAAATCTGCATTCTTTTTCATCATTGAAAAATTCATTTTCAGACAGATAATCTAAGGAAACATTGAAGTCCTGTTCCCGTTTGATAATATCCATGATATATGGTTCGGTGTGGTCAATATACTTCCATTCTCCTGATAATAATTCATTGGGCGTTACTCCCAGCACGTCCATTATCTTTTCTAATGTGTCAAAGGTAGGATAATTCACACCCCGTTCAATCTTGGAAAGGCTCTGCATATTGATACCGATTTTATCCGCAAGTTCCTGTTGTTTCATTCCTCTGTGTTTTCTTATGGTCTGTATATTCTCTCCTAAGAAACTGATTTTCTTTTCATAATGTTCCATAACTTAGTATAACCGCTCCTTTCGTTGCTTTTCTCGGTGTTTATAAGCATATCATACTTAATATTTATCAAAAAGTCAATCAAAACTTCTTGACAAGTAATTCTAATGGCGTTATTATCGTATTAGATAGGGTGATTAAGCACGCTAGGGTCAATCACACGCTTGAGTAAGCATAGAAAAGATGTATTTTCATTTTGATAGCATGAATAAGCATGGACTATCAGACCGAAAATAAGGTTTCTGACTGGGGCTGTTCCGTTTAGCCACGAGTCTTACAAGGCTCGTGAGCGTTAAGAACGGATCAGACACAGGAAGAAAGGGAACGCCTTTAGGCGTTCATAAAGGGCGTATATGTAACACCGCCCTGCGTATACATGTCATAGTACCTAGAAACTGTGATAAATAAAGGAAAAAACACGATTTTTACCCGCAAAAAACGGGGCATACGAAAGGAGCAATGCACTATAACTACACACAAAAATTTATCCGTTAAGATTGATTACATCAGCATTGTATTTGAAACGGCAACCGCT
>NZ_CAXUBY010000091.1:0-2628 GCF_964249515.1 Eubacterium sp. 3_1_31 | reverse complement strand
CGAGCTCCAGTAAAGATAGCACGTTGCCAGGTAGGAAGACCTGTTCTGAGAAGGACAGGTTTTTTTCTATATAGAGATAGAAAGCCGAGAAAGAAAGCCAAATATTTTCCTCATAAAAGGACCCCTTTCCATTTTGAGGAAAACGTAGTGCAAGGCCGTTATTGACAATTCGTTATTTCTAATATTTTGTATGAAGCATTAAAAAAACAAGATGAACACTCGTGATTACATATCATCATTTTATCTTATACAGAAATCGTTTTAGAAATTCCTTTTTCTATTTTTAATGTGTTATAATGCACAAGTTATATGAAGGGAAGTGCCAATGATGTCAATTTCAACAGATATATTGCATCAAATGGAAATTCTGAAGTATGCGGGTGCTGTAGATAGAGAAAATGAAATATTATATTTATCATCTTACATGCAACGTGAAACAGGATTACCCTCTACCAACAGGATGAAGAACGTTGTGGTGAATTATTCGCAGTTCTGTGATTGGTCACATACAAAACAAACAGCTTTTGATTTGCAGTTGGTAAAAACAACAAATCATCATGCATATTATCGTCTACAAAAGATATCGACCACAACTACTGGGCAAATGTTTCTGATGACGAATATTGATGATATCCTCGCCATTGAAATGAAACAAAACTATGATCGTCTACAAAATAAAAAATTAACGAATAATATCCCTTGTGGCTTATTTAAGGCGGCATTGGATGAGAGTATGACACTACTTTATCATAATCTTTATTTTAATAAGACTTTTGGATATGATCCTACGGATGCTATTTCAGACATTCAACAGATTGTATTACCTGATGAATTTATGCAACTTCTAAAAGATATAAGAAGTCATAAAATTACCGCTTCTGATACGTATTATTTTGAGGAGGAAAATCGTTGTATTAAGAAAGATGGCTCTATTATATGGGTGTTATGTCGTTATGCGTATGAAGGTAATGATATCTTTGGAGCTGTTTTTGATATCACGGATCGCAAACTGATTGAGGATAGATTACGTATCAGTGAACAGGAATATCGAATTGCGATGAAACAGTTGAATAAGACATTGTTGCGGTATCATATTCCTACAAAGACATTGTCTATGGGAGACCCAGATGATCGTGTATTGGGGGATTATACAGAAGTTAAAAATGTCCCGGAATGTGTGCAAAACATGAATTTAGTCGCAAAGGAAAGCTTAGAGGAATATATGCGGTTCTATCATGCAATGCTGGAAGGTGTGCCACAAGGAAGTGCTATGTTTAAATTGCGTGTAAAAGACAGAGACGATTATGCATGGATAAAAGCACATTATTTTTTAACATATGATAAGGAAAAACATCCGGTTACATCTATCATTTCATATGAAGATTATACGGAAGAATATGATCAGGAGTTGTCTTACCAACGATGGATACAGATATTTGAAAATCAAAAGGCAAATGCGATTGCTTATTATGAATATGATATTACCAAAGATCAGCTTGAGGTGATGGAAAGCACGGTGATACCTGAAATTCCATTTGCGAAACGTCGTTCTTTTACTTTTGTCGCGCAATATGCGGCAAATAACTTTGTTTATGCAAAAGATCGCAAAAAATACCTCACCATCTTTGATCGCCAATATCTGTTATCTTGTTACTATCAAAAAAAGTTTGTCGTGACTTGCGAGCATCGCCGTTATGATGTAAAAAAACATATTTATTGGGCTAAAGCGGAAATACAATTAATGGAAGATCCTTATACAAAGCATATTAAGGCATTCGTTTTGATTCAAGATATTGATAAAATCAAGTGTCGAGAATTAGAAGTGCAGTTGGAGTTAGAGAGTGATTCATTGACAGGATTGTTAAATCGTAAGACAATTGCAGAAAAAGTAGATTATATTTTGCAGGAACAGGAGGAGGAACTGCATGCTTTGATCATGTTGGATCTGGATAATTTCAAACAGCTAAATGATAAATTGGGGCATATGCAGGGAGATGAAGTATTACGTGATGTAGCGCAAATCTTACGCGGCTTAATGCGTTCACATGACTTGTGTGCACGTATTGGCGGTGATGAATATATCTTATTTTTAAAGGATATTTGCAATCGAGAAGCTTTGCGTAAAAAACTTCAACAATTAAGCGATGCTCTTAGTTTTAATGTAGATGGCATAACGATCAGTGCCAGTTTGGGAGCTTGTTTGGCGCCGGAACATGGCGATAATTTTATGACACTATATCAAAAAGCAGATGAAGCAATGTATGCAAGAAAACGAAATGGGCGCCATGGTTTTCGTATATATGGAGAATAACTGAAATAATCCTTATAGACAACAGACTGTGATTCAGATGGTAAGCACATAAATAGGAACATAAGAATACTCATGTAGATTACCGTATGAAATCTATTTTGAAATGCTGTTAGAAGATAATAGATGTGTGTATCTGTAATTATTTTTGCAATAGAATGCAAAAGATAGTTACGATCACGCATCTTTTTACATGTAGGGATTGCAAATTGTACTTGGTTTCGTTATCATGTATAGGCATGTCATAAGGAGCTAACTATTAAGAAGTCAAGCATTTTTGAAAAAGATTGAAAAAGCATGACAAAAACAAGTGCTAGTAA
>NZ_CAXUBY010000090.1:0-2684 GCF_964249515.1 Eubacterium sp. 3_1_31 | reverse complement strand
GAAGTCATCGACGAGGACGGAAAGCTGGAACGCAAGGCGGATATGTTCACCAAACGGACCATCAAGCCCCATCAGGCGGTGGCTGTGGTGGATACGGCAAGCGAAGCACTGGCGGTGTCTATCTCGGAAAAAGCCTGCGTGGATATGGGCTATATGAGCCAGCTTACCGGAAAAACCAAAGAAGAACTGGCCGGAGAACTGCAAGGCGTGATCTTTCGTGTACCGGGAAAGTTGGAGCAGGACGGATCGCCCCATTATGTGACTGCTGATGAATACCTTTCCGGCAATGTACGCCGCAAACTGCGCCAGGCGCAGCGGGCGGCACAGCAGGACCAGGTTTATGCAGTCAATGTGGAAGCCCTTACCGCCGCCCAGCCCAAAGACCTGGATGCGTCGGAGATCGAGGTGCGTCTGGGCGCTACCTGGATCGACAAAGAGTACATCCAGCAGTTTATGTACGAGACCTTCAACACCCCGTTTTATCTCCAGCGCAGTATCGAGGTCAACTATTCCTCCTTTACTGCTGAATGGCAGATCAAGGGGAAATCTTCCGTATCCTACAACGATGTAGCAGCTTACACCACCTATGGAACCAGCCGTGCCAATGCCTACAAGATTTTGGAGGACAGCCTGAACCTGCGGGATGTCCGTATCTATGACACCATAGAGGACGCAGACGGAAAAGAGCGCCGCGTGCTGAACGCCAAGGAGACCACCCTGGCTGCACAAAAACAGCAGGCTATCCGGGAAGCCTTTAAGGACTGGATCTGGAGAGATCCGGAGCGCCGCCAGACTCTGGTGCGCCAGTACAACGAAGAAATGAACTCTACCCGTCCCCGCGAGTATGATGGCAGCCATATCACTTTTGGCGGCATGAACCCGGCCATTACCCTGCGGGAACACCAGAAAAGCGCTATCGCCCATGTGCTGTATGGAGGAAATACCCTGTTGGCACATGAAGTAGGCGCAGGCAAAACTTTTGAGATGGTAGCTGCTGCGATGGAAGCCAAACGCCTGGGCTTGTGCCAGAAATCTCTCTTTGTGGTTCCCAACCACCTGACCGAGCAGTGGGCGTCGGAGTTTCTGCGCCTCTATCCTTCTGCCAACATCTTAGTCACCACCAAAAAGGACTTTGAGACCCATAACCGCAAAAAGTTCTGCGCCCGTATTGCGACCGGTGACTACGACGCCATCATCATGGGACACAGCCAGTTTGAGCGTATCCCCATCAGCCGGGAGCGTCAGGAACGGCTTCTCTATGAGCAGATCGACGAGATCACCGAGGGCATCGCAGAGGTGCAGGCCAGCGGCGGCGAGCGTTTTACCGTCAAGCAGCTGGAGCGTACCAGAAAGTCTCTGGAAGCCAGACTGGAAAAGCTGCAAGCCGAGGGGCGAAAAGACGATGTAGTAACCTTCGAGCAGCTGGGGGTGGACCGTTTGTTTGTGGACGAGGCCCACAACTACAAGAACCTGTTTTTATACACAAAAATGCGGAATGTGGCTGGTCTTTCCACATCGGATGCGCAGAAATCCTCCGATATGTTTGCCAAGTGCCGCTATATGGATGAGATCACCGGAAACCGTGGCGTGATCTTTGCCACCGGCACACCGGTCAGCAACTCCATGACCGAGCTTTACACCATGCAGCGTTATCTTCAATATGAACGCCTGCAAGAACTGAACATGACCCACTTCGACTGCTGGGCTTCCCGATTTGGGGAGACCGTCACAGCATTGGAGCTGGCACCGGAGGGAACCGGCTACCGGGCAAGAACGAGATTCAGCAAGTTCTTTAACCTGCCGGAGCTGATGAACCTGTTCAAAGAAGTGGCTGACATTAAGACTGCCGACCAGCTGAATCTGCCTACCCCGGAAGTGGAATACCACAACATCGTGGCGCAGCCTACCGAACATCAGCAGGAAATGGTCAAGGCCCTTTCGGAGCGCGCATCGCTGGTACACAGCGGAACCGTTGACCCGTCCCAGGACAATATGCTCAAGATTACCTCGGATGGCCGTAAACTGGGGCTGGACCAGAGGATCGTCAACCAGATGCTGCCGGACGAACCCGGAACAAAGGTCAATCAATGCGTAGAGAACATCATGCAGATCTGGCGGGATGGCGAGGCTGATAAATTAACCCAGCTGGTGTTCTGTGATATTTCTACCCCGCAGGCAAAAGCTCCTGCAAGCAAGGCGGCGAAAACGCTGGATAATCCACTGCTTCACGCACTGGAAGGCGCTGTACCTCTGCCGGAGCAGGAACCGGCCTTTACGGTGTATGACGATATTCGTCAGAAACTCATTGCTCAGGGAATGCCTGCCGACCAGATCGCTTTTATCCATGAGGCCAATACCGAGGTGCGGAAAAAGGAGCTGTTCTCCAAAGTCCGTACCGGTCAGGTGCGTGTGCTTATGGGCAGCACCGCCAAGATGGGCGCAGGCACCAATGTGCAGGACCGTCTGGTGGCACTTCATGACCTGGACTGTCCGTGGAGACCGGGAGACCTTGCCCAGCGCAAGGGCCGTATCGAGCGCCAGGGCAACCAGAATCCCCTTGTCCATGTGTATCGCTATGTGACCGAGGGAACTTTCGACGCATACCTCTGGGTGCGACACGAAGTCGCATAATGTAATTGTTCGGCAGTGACCGAACCTGCTATTCCATTAGCAGTAGCCTAACA
>NZ_CAXUBY010000089.1:0-2765 GCF_964249515.1 Eubacterium sp. 3_1_31 | reverse complement strand
TAAGCCGTATGCCTTAATAGGGCACGTACGGTTTGATAAGGGGCGGTAGTTTAATGACTATCGCCTACTTTCTTTATGTTGCAGCTAGCTGTGTACTTTATTATTTACCTATTACAGGTGAATGCATCGTGTTTAGCATCTTTTGCAAATTGTGTGCATACAAGAGGGTTTCTTTTGGTTCACTATTTGTTTGATACACGGCTTGTTTCTATACATATTTTTTGTTTTTATGCCAGTAAAAAAGCTGTCGCTCATGTGCCCCTTTTCATGATACATTAGGGTGTTTACATGTACGACAGCAGGAAAATGGTTATTTAGAAGATCTGGAAACCGATTTTCTTTTTTACTTTCATTAATTTTTTATGCGCAAAATAGCTGGCTTTCTCATTACCTTCTTTAATAACTTTTTCAGCAGCACCACTTTTTATGATTTCATGGTACTTTATTTGCAATTCCGTTAAAAAGTCAAATACAGCCTGTCCGACTTCCTTTTTCAATTCTCCATATCCTTTGCCTTCATAACGAGCTACGATATGATCAATTTCTTCGCCATTTAAAGAAGATAAAATCGTCAGTAAATTGGCAATGCCTGGCTGCTTTTCTGGTTCATATTGAATGATGCCAAGAGAGTCTGTAACAGCTGACATAATCTTTTTACGTGCAACTGCAGGCTCATCTAGCAAATCAATCGTACCTTTTGGATTATCTTCAGATTTAGACATCTTTTTTGTTGGATCTTGTAAGGAATAAATTTTGGCACCAACCTTTGCGACTAAAGGTTCTGGAATGGTAAAGGTATCTCCATAACGATTGTTGAAGCGTTCAGCTAGATTTCTGGTTAACTCGACATGTTGTTTTTGGTCAACTCCTACAGGAACATAATCAGCATCATATAATAAGATATCCGCAGCCATAAGGGAAGGATATGTGAACAGTCCTGCTGTTATTCCGGTCTCGCCCTTGGCAGTCTTATCTTTATATTGTGTCATGCGTTGTAATTCTCCCATATAGGAATTACAAGTCATGATCCAACCCAATTCGGCATGTTCATGTACATCACTCTGCAGGAAAATGGTGGTTTTCTCAGGATCCAGGCCACATGCTAGATACAGGGCAATGACATCTCTGGTATTTTTCTTTAATTCCGCTTTATCTTGGGCAACTGTAATGGCGTGCATATTAGCGATGAAAACAAACATTTCATAATCATCCTGGTAGGCGACAAAGTTACGGATGGCTCCGATATAATTTCCAAGTGTTAATCGCCCGGTTGGTTTAATGCCACTTAACATTCTTTTCATAATATATATCCTCTCCTAAAATAAAAAAGGTACCCAATAAGGACGCATGATGCATGCGTGGTACCAGCCTTCTTATTCATCTTCTTTATGATGAATCACTCTGTCGATAACGGTGACACCGATTCCTTAAAGGAATATGCTCCAAAGTTCCATTTCAAATAGCAGGCTGTACTGATTTACACCAACCATCAGTTCTCTATAAACAGTTTCTGTATTTTACTATACCTTCTTCATCGCATGTACTTTTCCTGTATATCATACTATCATTGAGAAAACTTGACAAGAGGTTAAATAAAAAATAGTACAGATGCAAGAAGTGTTTTCTTTGCCTACCTTTTTTAGTTGCACCATTAAATTCAGATACTTTGCCTACAGCAGTCAGCATAAAGATAACTCTCATCCTTTAGGATTCGTGATTTTTTTCTGAACATGTATAGTCACAAACATGAGGTATTCTACTTGCTATGCCTAATAACTTTGTTGTAATGTGCGAAAATATAAAAAAAAGAAGAGATATAACGCTGTTCATATGGTGAAGGAAGAGAAAAAAATTCAGAATTAGGGTATTTCAAATATTGATGGAACGTATTGATAGCTGGTAAGTATAAGGAATGGGAAAAATAAAAATTATCCAAAAATAACTTTTCTATTAATAAACAATTCGTTATAATGATAGAGTAAAGAAAAAGGAGGTCGTTGTTTATGATTATCTTGTATACCTCACCTGGATGTGCCAGCTGCCGTAAGGCGAAACAATGGCTGAAAGATAATGATATGAAATTCATAGAAAAAAACATTTTCACGACGTTGTTAAAAGAAGATGAAATCAAATATTTATTACAGCGTACAGAGAATGGAACGGAAGATATTATCTCAACGCGTAGTAAAGCGTTTCAGGAACTGCATCGGGATGTAGATGATTTATCCGTGAAGGAACTTGTCAGCATCATTCAGAAAAATCCATCTATATTAAAACGTCCGATTATGATTAATGAAAATAGTTTTGTGGTTGGTTATGATGATGATGAAATTACTGCTTTGGTACCTGCTAAACTACGCTTGACTGCTGAGAAGGCTTGTAATCCAAGCTGTGCGAATTATCCAATCTGTGGTAAGGTGCGGGAAGAAGCAGTATAATCATATCGCCATGTTAGATTTTGTATATGAGCCGTTATGACCATTCATAATTGTCATAGTTGATAGTTTTAAAATTATATACTCATATATTATAGAAATGTCATGTGAATGCATGGCATTTTTTATTAGATAATAAGCCATTGGATGTGTAATCGGAAAAGAGATGATATGGAAATAAGGAATGAAAAGATAAGAAAAGTTTGATATCTTGGATGTAATCGTTTACAGTATGAAAAGATAAAAAAGATCATTAAAAAGTGAAAAAAATAAAAAATAAGCGTTGACATGAAAGATAAATTGATGTATTATAAACAGGCACTCAACGAG
>NZ_CAXUBY010000088.1:0-2829 GCF_964249515.1 Eubacterium sp. 3_1_31 | reverse complement strand
AATGGTGATAGGTAATCCTTTGAAGCAATCTCCAGATTTTCCCCCACCTCACGCCGGGCGTGCACCTTTCAGCGCACCCGGCGTACCATCAAACTGATTTACTTTCTTCCTTCAGATTTCAATACCACTGCACCCTCACGAGTACAGCGCACTCACAAATTTCACGGTTTGAGTTTATCTCGGTATTTCATGATTTTGCGCACCGCCTTTGCTTCCAGCTCAGGCGGTATAGGGCTGTTATGAACCATGCGGTGGCACGATTCGCAGAGCCATGCCAGATTGGGAACTTTATTGATTCTTTCGATTGGAAGCTGGTTGTCGATGTGGTGACAGTGTTTTGGAACTGTTATGGAAAATGGTTTTCCGCAGCATTTGCACTTTCCCTTATCCCGGTTATAGGCATACTCGCGGTTCATGAAGTATTCAAAATTTGCTTTCCAACGCTTTCCGTCTGCATAGCAGGCAAGGGCAATATCCTCCGGGGTATTGATGGATGGCCGGTCACAGGGCAGCGGTTTGTGTTTGTTTCGGTAGTTCACGTACCGCCTGCGGCCCTCCACTGTGTAAGGGGTCATCTTCTGGTCAAATGGCTTGCTCTCATACCGGCTGTGCGTGATAAACGCATAGGTGATTCCAAACCATTTTCCCTCAATGGGAATTGCAAAGGTTTTGCTCTCATATCCTTCGTGCCTGTGCGGAAGATTGCAGAGCGTTTTCAACGGAACCTGCATCTGGTTATACTGCTTCGGAAACAGCCTTTTCCAAACAGCCAGTGCCGCATTATTCACTCTGCGGTCGATTGCGTGATAAGCGTGTGAACAGATGGACGGCTGGTAATACTGCGCCAGTCCCAGAATGATGGAATTTACATATTGTATCTGGGCGGCCTGTGTGTTGGGCTTTGAATATAGCTCGATACGGTGTACTTGCTCCAGCAGATTCCCAATTTTCTTGGACAGCCGTTCCATATCCGGCAGTGGTTTTCCTACCAAGTGTTCCGTCCACGTTGCGGGGTCAGGCGTTTTGCGCTTTTGCTCCGCCTTGACGATGTAACCGAGGAAATGTATCCCTCCCCTCCGTAAATCGGTTACATAGGTCTTTTCCTGCGACAGTTCCAGTTTCAGTTTTTGCTTAAAGTATTTTGTCAACTCACGCTTCATACGGAACGCTTCCTTTTCCGTAGAAGTCAGCACCACCCAGTCATCGGCATAACGAAAATTGTACTTTGGGGTGGTTCCTGCCCATTTCAGCCTTCGGGTATCGTTACATTTGTGTTTGCATTTACGATGCGGCTCCATGTAGGTTCGCCCCACATACCAGTCAAAATCGTTCAGATAAATGTTCGACAGCAGAGGGGAAAGGATTCCTCCCTGCGGTGTGCCGGTTTCCGTTTTGTGGTACAAATCCCGTTCGATATACCCGGCTTTCAGCATTTGGCTGATGATTTTCAGCAGCCGTTTATCATGGATGCCCATTCGCCATACTTTTTGGAGCAGTATCCGGTGGCTGATGTTGTCAAAACACCCTTGAATGTCACCTTCCACTGCCCACACAGCCTGGTCGGGGGATTTACACCCGGCGTTGATTACATTGATAATGTCCCGGATTGCGTGCTTTTGTGACCGGTAGGGGCGGAAGCCATAGCTGTGCGGATAAAATCTCGCTTCGCATATTGGCTCTATGATTAGCCGCACACATTCCTGTATGATTCTGTCCAGTACCGTAGAGACTCCCAGCGGCCGCATTTTGCCGTTGCTTTTTGGAATATATTCACGGCGGGCTGGTTTGGGCTGGTAATTGCGAAAACACGATTGAATCAATAAAATCAGTTCATCTTTTGGCATTTGCAGATATTTGTCCATTTTCACCTTGTCCACTCCGGCGGTTTTACTACCCTTGTTGGATTTGATGTTATGGATGGCGGTCACAATGGTGACTTCGTGCGCCATTGCTTCCACCAGTCCGGTGAACGAAACGCCTTGCCCGGATTTCTCATAGAGCATATCCTGAATGGCTTTCAGTTCCGTTTCCGTTGAAAATCTGACGTTCAAATGCACAAGGTTTTCACCTCGCAGTTCGTCACCCATCTTTCAGGGAGTTATTGGATTTTCGTTTTGTGAAATTTGTGAATCAGTTTGACTCGTACCCTTCGCCGTGGAGCATTTCAGCCCCGTGTAGCTGGCATTACCCAGCCGCAGACTACTATGGTACGGCTGACTTCCTGTATTCTTCGCTGTGCTGTAACACTCCAAATACAGGCTCTCAAACGTTCCTGAATCTCTATCCTTGCGGTCATTGCTGACCATTGAAACCCTTAGGCCGCTACCTTACACCGGGAAAATCTAACCATGCTTTGAACCACAGTTTTTGCATGATTCCATGTGGACATTTCATTCCCCAGGGCGTGTGCAGAAAAACCAGCCACACACGCTTTTTCCAATGTTCACCCTTTCGGATGCCGTCTACTCTTACGATGCTGCATAGCTTTCACTTACGAATAGCCATAGGTTTCGGAAGCCCGCACCATTATTCTCCATGCCCCCTTGCAGGGTTTAGGTTTTCAGGTTACGACTTCACCACGCTTTGTACCCAGCGCATTTACAGATGCGCAGCGCACAGTGGAGTATTAGCTCTCGTACTGCCTGCGGTTTGACAGACCGCTATGGAATTGCTCCTTTCCGGCGTTGGTTCTGTACGGCAGGGGAATTTCACCCCTGATTTCGAGATTCAAGTTCTCTGTGATATTTTCTTATTGCTAAGTGCAATCACATGGCGCTGTTCGTCCTTGCTGTCAACAAGGGCTTATGCACAACGTTTCGCACGGTTCTT
>NZ_CAXUBY010000087.1:0-2929 GCF_964249515.1 Eubacterium sp. 3_1_31 | reverse complement strand
CAAAAAAAATACGCCATTCTCTTATGAGTTTGACGTATTTTTATTTGTGAGGCTATTTCTTATTCGTTACAGCCTCTCTTTTTTTTATTAACGTAACATCGTTTTTGCTGCCACTGCTAATACTTTGGGATTTCTATTGTATGGTGTTACCGGACATATCTTCTTATCAATGCCTAACAACGTATACACAGCAATACGTGCTGCACGGACGCTGTATTCTTCAGTAAAGACCATATCCTCTGGAATCTCAACAAACTGAGAAATCATCGCAAAGTTTGTAGAACCTTCAGGCACAACCAATGGACGATCAGATTTCGCACGTGGTTGGAATTGGGAATCAATGTATGGCATCATGCAAGGAATGACATTCACTACAGTTTCAAGAATATCCTTCGTATCCTTTTCAAAATGCAGATGTCCTAATAACTCAAGCAACAGTTCTTCTCCTGTACATTCCCGCATAGGTTTTTTAACATAATCTCCGATTGCCTTGGTATAGAGACCATAGCCCCAGAAAATCGTGGTATCCGCATCTTGCGCTTTAAAATGCGGTTGTGCGGCAACCACAATGCTCATCAGCCAGCTAGAGTCTTTAAATGTCATTAACGCTCCGCTGCCTGGGATATTCCCTGAGAATTGCTCAATCATCTTTAACAGCTTATTACCTTTCATCGTGACTGTGAAACTTTCCCAATTTGTTTCCTCAGGTTTGCCAAAGAATGGTGTTGGATCACCTAGTGAAGGTTTCTTTTCAGCAACCTTACGCCATAATTCTCCACTCATAGGGGCATCCGGGGTAAACGCTGGAGCGTGATGATAGTCGCCTAAAGTAGCATTATCAGTCATACAGCCATTGGTCATGATACAAATATCTTCTTCATTTAGATGAATGGTACGCTCTCTGCCATTTTCATTGAGATGAATGTCAGTAACTGTAATGGCATCCTCTTTAAAATCAATATCCTTCACAACTGCCTTGATGCTAAAATCAACACCAAAGCCATCCAAATATGCCTTTAAAGGAAGTATGACGGATTCATATTGGTTATATGGTGTACGTGTAACACCTTCTAAGGTTTCAATACGTGGGAATTCTAAGATCATGCGGTTCATGTAACGGCGGAATTCAAATGCGCTTGACCATTTCTGGAAAGCGAATGTTGTCTGCCACATATACCAGAAATTCGTTGTAAAGAAATGAGGACTGTTCGCAAACCATTCTTCGATGGTCACATTATCCAATTTTTCCTCAGGGGTTGCCAGAAGTTTTGTCATCAACACCCGATCAGTGTTGTTGAACTGCATGCTGGTAACATCCTGAATTACTCCATAGCGATCTATTAAACGTGCTTGTGCATGCGTAGGATGCAAATGATCAAAGTTTAAAATTTCTTCTGTAACGCTTTTCCCTTTCCAATCGAGAGATGGAATCGTTGAGAATAAATCCCAGAAATTTTCATAAGTTTCTTCATTCAACATTCTACCGCCACGACAAACAAAACCGTTTTGCATATTGCCGGCACCATCATTACTGCCGCCAAGGATCGGTAAACCTTCTATGATATGAATATTTTCTCCATGAAATCCACCATCCTGCAGTAAATAGGCAGCTGCTGCCATTGTTGCCAAACCTCCACCAATTAAGTAAGCTTGGCGCTCTCCTTCACGTCCTGATGAAACTTTACAACGAGCAGTTTCCCTATTTCTTTCTTGCATACGTTTTACAACGCCTGCGGCTACACCGGCGCCGGCTGCCACACTTGTTGCGATAATGAGTTTTTTTACATTTTCCTGTTTCATAATGATATTCCTCTCTTCTGTATGTTTATCTACAATTTAAGTATAGTCATTTCCATTTGGAAAGTATCTATACATATATGTTTTTTTGTATGATTTGTTTATGATACTTAAATATAGCAAGTTCAGAAATCACCAATCTCTGCATAAGCTAATATTTTTGCTTTGTAACTGTTTTCAAGGAAGTTTGTGGATTTACCCCATACCATTTGTCCAGAAATTTCATAAAGTGGAAAGAAAGGAGGTTCTTCATGTGGCAAAAGTTATCGTTTATGATGTATATAGCGAAGCTTTAGAAGTTTTTGATTTGAGTGAAAATGACACTATGCCATATGTGTATGGTGATACCATGCGGGTAAGTGAGTTCCGTGGTTCTTCACGTTCTAATGTTTTATGGACGACGAATGCTGCCATGGAATCCTGGAACGCGACAAGACGATCTTATGGCGCTCCCATTCCCTTTCGTTATGCCTTTAAACGTATATGGGAAGGCGGGCATGGCAGACAGTCCCAGCATTATGCAGGGGTATCCTTTGATGTCGGTCAGGCGTTGTCGCAAACACAGCGAAATCGGATATGGAATGTCGCAAAGAATCTAGGTGTTTGGGTATATGTAGAGCCTATTTCAATGACACCGACATGGGTTCATTTCGATAAACGTTATGGCACTCCTGCGTGCAGTGCTGGTTATCCTACCCTGCGACAAGGCAGTCGAGGTGTGTATGTGCTCATTTTACAAGATGCTTTAAATGCTTTAGGTTATAGCACACAAACATTGGATGGCGCCTTTGGAAGTAATACTCGCGCCGCTCTTATCGCTTACCAACGTAATAATGGATTAACAGCAGATGGCATAAGTGGTTGTGGAACATGGACACGTCTTGTGAATGAAGTAGTAGGTATTGGCAGAACACCTACAGTTATTGATCCATAATAGAAAAATCTTTATAAAAACACATCTATCCTAATAGTTTCTCTTATTTCTTTTATAGCACACCTATAGCACACCGAAAACAAAAAAGATGGGTGTGCTTTTTGTATGTTTTAAATTCTTTGGGTATCCAAAATCTTTAGGGGTCTGAAATTTAGGGGCAACTTTAGGGGTCTAGACTTTAGGGGGTTATTTCAAATG
>NZ_CAXUBY010000086.1:1919-3776 GCF_964249515.1 Eubacterium sp. 3_1_31 | reverse complement strand
AAAAAACCTGTCCTTCTCAGAACAGGTCTTCCTACCTGGCAACGTGCTATCTTTACTGGAGCTCGTCCAGCTATTGTCGCCGCTGAAGTGCTTAACTTCTGTGTTCGGGATGAGTACAGGTGTGTCCACTTCGCTTTCATCACCAGATCGCTTGAGGTCTCTCCCTCAAAACTGAATAACAGTCCAAACATTTCTTGTGATTAAGTCCTCGACCTATTAGTATCAGTCAACTTCACATATCGCTATGCTTCCATCCCTGACCTATCTACCTCGTCGTCTTCAAGGGGTCTTACTTCTTGCGAATGGGAGATCTCATCTTGGAGTAGGCTTCGCGCTTAGATGCTTTCAGCGCTTATCCCTTCCCTACTTAGCTACCCGGCTATGCTCCTGGCGGAACAACCGGTGCACCAGCGGTAGGTCCATCCCGGTCCTCTCGTACTAAGGACAGCTCTCCTCAAATCTCCTTCGCCCACAACAGATAGGGACCGAACTGTCTCACGACGTTCTGAACCCAGCTCGCGTACCGCTTTAATGGGCGGACAGCCCAACCCTTGGAACCGAATTCAGCTCCAGGATGCGATGAGCCGACATCGAGGTGCCAAACCTCGCCGTCGATGTGAACTCTTGGGCGAGATCAGCCTGTTATCCCCAGGGTAGCTTTTATCCGTTGAGCGACGGCCCTTCCATTCGGCACCGCCGGATCACTAATCCCGACTTTCGTCCCTGCTCGACCTGTTTGTCTCGCAGTCAAGCACGCTTCTGCATTTGCACTCGTCGATTGATTTCCATCCAATCTGAGCGTACCTTTGGGCGCCTCCGTTACTCTTTGGGAGGCGACCGCCCCAGTCAAACTGCCCACCTGACACGGTCCCTCATCCCGCTTAGGGATGCAGGTTAGAATTCCAATCAGACAAGAGTGGTATCCCAACAGCGACTCCTCATACACTGGCGTGCATGTCTCTTTGTCTCCCACCTATCCTGTACATCTCTGATCGAAACTCAATATCAGGCTGCAGTAAAGCTCCATGGGGTCTTTCCGTCTAGTTGCGGGTAACCTGCATTTTCACAGGTACTAAGATTTCACCGAGTCTGCTGCCGAGACAGCGCCCAAATCGTTACGCCTTTCGTGCGGGTCAGAACTTACCTGACAAGGAATTTCGCTACCTTAGGACCGTTATAGTTACGGCCGCCGTTCACTGGGGCTTCAATTCATTGCTTCGTATCGCTACTGACAAATCCTCTTAACCTTCCAGCACCGGGCAGGCGTCACCCCCTATACTTCGTCTTGCGACTTTGCAGAGAGCTGTGTTTTAGTTAAACAGTCGCTTGGGCCTCTTCACTGCGGCTTACTTTCATAAGCACTCCTTCTCGCTAACTTACGGAGTCATTTTGCCGAGTTCCTTGGCAACAGTTCTCTCGCTCACCTCAGGATCCTCTCCTTGCCCACCTGTGTCGGTTTTGGTACGGGCCGCTATGGAATATACTAGAAACTTTTCCTGGAAGCTGGCTACATATGCTTCGGTACTTGCCCTTGGGCGTTCCCTTACCTTTCACGCTTTACATCCTGATGACGCATTTCACTGCCATCCTGCTATACGCTTCGCCCACAATCCATTTAGTGGGTCATACTTACCTTCTCCGTCATTCCTTCATTTCCATCGCGGGTACAGGAATATCTGCCTGTTTTCCATCCACTACGCCTTTCGGCCTCGCGTTAGGTCCCGACTTACCCAGGGCGGACGAACCTTCCCCTGGAATCCTTGGGCTATCGGTGTGTAGGATTCTCACCTACATCTCGCTACTCACACCGGCATTCTCACTTCTATGCGCTCCACCACTCCTCACGATATGGCTTCT
>NZ_CAXUBY010000086.1:0-1824 GCF_964249515.1 Eubacterium sp. 3_1_31 | reverse complement strand
ATTCCTACAAATCCGCAGCTTCGGTAGCATGCTTAGCCCCGGTACATTTTCGGCGCAGGGTCACTCGACTAGTGAGCTGTTACGCACTCTTTGAAGGGTGGCTGCTTCTGAGCCAACCTCCTAGTTGTCTGTGCATCCCCACATCCTTTTCCACTCAGCATGCATTTTGGGACCTTAACTGGCGGTCTGGGCTGTTTCCCTTTTGACCATGGACCTTATCACCCACGGTCTGACTGCCGGGCATATCTTATGGCATTCGGAGTTTGATTATACTCAGTACCCCGGGATGGGGCCATCGTACATTCAGTGCTCTACCTCCACATGACTAAGCCTCGACGCTAGCCCTAAAGCTATTTCGGGGAGAACCAGCTATATCCGTGTTCGATTGGAATTTCTCCCCTAGCCACAACTCATCCGCCAACTTTTCAACGGGGGTCGGTTCGGTCCTCCATTCAGTTTCACCTGAACTTCAACCTGGTCATGGCTAGATCACACGGTTTCGGGTCTATGTCATCGTACTCTCGCCCTATTAAGACTCGCTTTCGCTTCGGCTCCGCATCTCCTGCTTAACCTCGCACGATAACATAACTCGCCGGTTCATTCTACAAAAGGCACGCCATCACCCTTTAACGGGCTCTGACTTCTTGTAGGCATACGGTTTCAGGTTCTCTTTCACTCCGCTCCCGCGGTTCTTTTCACCTTTCCCTCACGGTACTGGTTCGCTATCGGTCACTTGTTTATATTTAGCCTTGACGGATGGTCCCGCCTGCTTCCGACAAGATTTCTCGTGTCTCGCCGTACTCAGGATCCCACTAGGCTTCACATCGTTTTCGGATACGGGACTTGCACCCCCTGCGGTCGGCCTTTCAATGCCGTTCTCCTAACAATGCTCTTGCCATATCGTGGTCCTACAACCCCATCTCAAGAGATGGTTTGGGCTCCTTCCCTTTCGCTCGCCGCTACTATGGAAATCACTTTTGTTTTCTTTTCCTCCGGGTACTTAGATGTTTCAGTTCTCCGGGTACCTCTCTCATGGACTATGGATTCATCCATGGATGCCATCCTATTACAGATGACGGGTTTCCCCATTCGGATATCGACGGATCTTTGTGTACGTACCACTCCCCGTCGCGTTTCGCCGTTTGTTGCGTCCTTCTTCAGTTTCAAGTGCCTAGGCATCCACCGTACGCCCTTACTTACTTAATCACTTCTTCGTGTTTTTGCTTTCGGTTTGCTTGAGTATTACTGTTTGTTTAACTTTATACTCGTGAATATCTATTTGTTTACAACTTTTACGTTATAGACCTTCTGTTATGTCTTTTCTGTTATTCAGTTTTCAAAGATCGACTTCTCTTGGAAGATTCTTTCGGTCTTCCAAAACCGAACAGGAAATATCTGCTTCTTTGTACTTTCTCCTTAGAAAGGAGGTGATCCATCCCCACGTTCCCGTAGGGATACCTTGTTACGACTTAACCCCAGTCATCGGTCCTACCTTCGACGGCTCACTCCTTGCGGTTATGCCACCGGCTTCGGGTATTACCAACTCCCATGGTTTGACGGGCGGTGTGTACAAGGCCCGAGAACGTATTCACCGCAGCATGCTGATCTGCGATTACTAGCGATTCCGACTTCATGAAGTCGAGTTGCAGACTTCAATCCGAACTGAGACGCCCTTTATGAGATTCGCTCCACCTCGCGGTGTCGCTGCTCTTTGTAGGCGCCATTGTAGTACGTGTGTAGCCCAGGCCATAAGGGGCATGATGATTTGACGTCATCCCCACCTTCCTCCGGTTTGTCACCGGCAGTCTCTCCTGAGTCCCCAAC
>NZ_CAXUBY010000085.1:0-4414 GCF_964249515.1 Eubacterium sp. 3_1_31 | reverse complement strand
TGAATGGTTTTCTATACTCCAAAATGCTTGAAAGTATAGTGGTTATGCGAATAATCCAAAATTAGATATAAAAATTTATGATAAATCATGGTATAATGCTGATAGAAAAGGAAACTACCAGAAAGGAAATAGGTATTGTTAAACATGACTTCGGCGAGGAGTCATTACAATATACCAGGTGATATCATGTTTGTAGAGGAACGTCAATCACTCATCTTAGAAGAGTTGCATGAAAAAGGAAAAGTGCGTGTAAAAGAACTAAGCGAACGGTTTCAAGTAAGTGAAGATCTGATTCGTAAGGACTTAACAGCATTAGAAGAAAAAGGGCAACTAAAAAAAGCCTATGGCGGGGCAGTCATGGTAAAAGAAAATGTGCATCGCAAGATTGCGGCACAGCGCAAACATGTGCATACTGCAGAAAAGCAGCGGATTGCAGAAAAAGCTATGTCGATGATCCAGGATGGCGATATCATTTTTTTAGATATTTCTACAGTTAATATAGAGCTTGCGAAATTATTGAATAATGGAACGAAGAAAATAACTATTGTGACGAACATGTTGGATGTTATGAACCTTCTGGTAAAAAGTGATATGAGCGTCATTTTCATTGGCGGTGAATTGGATTATGGCAGGGATGGTTTCATTGGTAGCCTGGCTATGGAGATGGTGAAAAATTTTCGCTTTGATAAAGCATTCATGGGGGTTGTTGGTGTGGACGTACATGAGAATGCGGTAATGACTTATATGGCAAACGATGGTATGATGAAGAAGGCGATCATTAAGCGCAGCCGCAATTCCTATATGATGTGTGAGGAAGAGAAATTCACCCAGTTAGGAAATTATACCTATGCGGAATTGGAAGACTTTACCGGAGTGATTACGAATCAACAACCAGCAAAAGACGTATGTAAGGCATTCGCAGAACATGATCTTCAGCTTTACTATGCATAAGATAGAGAAGAAGCTTTCTGTCAGAGAGCTTTTTTATTGTAGAAAAACAATAAAAAGTAATAAAAAGTAATAAAGAAATGATTGACAATAAGAAAAATTATACTATAATGAAGGCATAAGGAGGATGTGTGAATGAATCTGAAGGAAAACAACAGAATTACGACGTTAAATGAAAAAATGCTTCATCAGCCTCGTTATGTCAGCATTGAACAGGCACTGATCATTACGCAGACATATAAGGAACATGAGCAAGAACCTATCATCATGAAACGTGCACATGCTTTGTACAATGCGTTATGTCAATTGGAAATCGGCGTAGAACAGGAAGAATTAATAGTCGGGAATCGTACCAAGGGTGTTCGATACGGGGTTGTTTTTCCGGAAAGCGGGATTTCCTGGGTAGATCGAGAACTGGAAACGATATCCACTAGACCACAGGATAAGTTTCATGTACGCCCTGAGGATATCAAAACATTTCGTGAGGTTATCGTTCCCTATTGGCGAGGAAAAAGTTTAGAGGATGTAGTCAAACAACGCTGTGGAGATGAAATATCCGCAATTGGCAAGGTCGTAAAAATCAATCAGACAGACCATGCCCAGGGGCATATTTGTCCCAATGTCAAAGAGTGGTTGGAAAAGGGGCCGAGCGGTTTATTAGAGGAGGCAAAACAGCAATTGGCTGTTTGCAAGGAAGAACAAAAAGTTTTTTATGAGGCAGTGATCTTAGTCATGGAAGGCGTAAAGAAGTTCTATATGCGCTATCATGATCTATTAGTATCAAGTGCATCAACTGCTGATGAAACATATCGCTCACATATGCTTGAAGTTGCGCGGATTTGTAAGAAATTGAGTGAAAAACCTGCTGAATCTTTCCATGAAGCCGTTCAATCTGTTTGGATGCTGTTTGTGGTTTTGCATATGGAAAGCAATGCTAGTAGCTTTTCTCCAGGACGTTTGGATAAAACGCTGTATCCATACTATGAAAAAGATATAAAACAAGGACGATTAGATAAAGAGAAAGCTTTGGAAATTATTGAATGTTTATGGCTGAAATTTAATGAGATCGTGTATTTGCGCAATCAACACAGCGCAAAATATTTTGCCGGTTTTCCGATTGGCTTCAATATTGCGATTGGTGGTGTAGATGCCCAGGGAAAGGATTATGTAAATGATCTTTCTCATCTATTCTTAGATGCACAAGAAGATTTAGGCTTACCTCAGCCTAATTTATCGGTACGCTTGCATACCCATACTTCAGATGAACTCTTGCATCATGCCATTCGCGTTGTGGCAAAAGGCAGTGGCATGCCGCAATTCTTTAATGATCAGGCAATTATACAAGAAATGGAGAAACTTGGTATTTCTCATGAGGATGCTATGGATTATGCCATAGTCGGCTGTGTGGAATTAACGACACAGGGCAATAATCTGGGGTGGAGCGATGCGGCAATGTTCAATATGAATAAAGTATTGGAATTGACCTTGCATCATGGCATTGATGTATTAACCGGTAAACAGATGGGTCCTGATTATGGTTCGCTAAGCACTTATCAAAGCTTTGAAGAATTAGAAGCGGCTTTTGAAAAGATGCTGTATCATTTTGAAGATCGCATGATTCCTTGTTGTGAACAGGTGGAAAAAGGGCATATCGATATTCTTCCAACACCTTTTTTGTCCAGTGTTATTGATGATTGCATGAAGCAAGGCATGGATGTTACCGCCGGTGGAGCACATTATAATTTATCCGGTATTCAGATGATTCAGATAGCGAATTTGGCAGATTCTATGGCAGCTATCAAACAGCTAGTCTTTGAAGAAAAACGCCTTTTGGCTAAGGATTTGGAAAATGCACTATATAACAACTTTGAAGGACAGGAAGTCATGCGCCAGATGTTATTGAATCGTGTACCGAAATATGGCAATGATGTTGCTTGGGTTGATGAACTCGGTATCAAATGGGCCAGAAAGTTTCGTGAGCGCCTGCGCTCTTATACGAATTATCGTAAAGGACCTTATCATAGCGGAATGTATACGGTCAGTGCGCATGTGCCGATGGGAGAAAATGTCGGTGCCAGTGCGGATGGACGCTTATCTATGACACCTTTAGCCGATGGTGGAATGTCTGCGGTCTATGGCAGAGATTTGAAAGGCCCTACTGCTGTGCTGAAATCTGTATCTCGTATCGATAACAATTTAACAAGCAATGGCGGCTTATTAAATATGAAATTCTTACCGGACTTCTTTAAGACAGACACCGGTATTCAAAAATTTGCGAATTTCTTGCGCTCCTTTGTAGCGTTAGAAATCCCACATGTACAATTCAATGTGGTGCGAAAAGAAGATTTACTGGCCGCGCAGAAACATCCGGAACAATATAGTTCTTTGACCGTGCGTGTGGCTGGCTATACGGCATATTTTACCGAATTGGCAGGTGAGCTGCAAAATGAAATCATTGCGCGAACAAGCTATGACAACGTCTGAATGTCGAGGCAATGTGTTTGATATCAAACGCTTTGCGACACATGATGGGAAGGGCATTCGGACAACGCTGTTTTTAAAGGGATGTCCCTTACGCTGTGTCTGGTGCCAAAATCCAGAAGGCTTAAAAAAAGAGCCGCAAGTCTTATATATGGAAAACAAATGTTTGCATTGCGGCAGTTGTGTACAATGCGCCAAGCATGGCGGTGTCACCATAAAGCAGCAGCATGTGTGCCTACAGCGAGAAGCGCAAGAAGATTGGGAACGCATTGTTGATGCCTGCCCTACCCGTGCGATGCAGTTTGATAGTCGCAGTTATACGGTAGAAGAAGTGATGGAAGAGCTATTAAAAGATGAAGTCTTTTTTCAAAGGGAAGGCGGTATTACAATTTCCGGTGGAGAACCTTTCTTACAGCACGAATTTTTGATTGAGATTTTAAAAGAATGTAAGAAAAAGCAGCTGCATACGGCAATTGAATCTTCCTTTTATACAAATTGGGAAATCATCCAACAGGCATTGCCATATCTTGATCAGATTTACGTGGATTTGAAAGTATTTGACAGTGCTTTGCACAAAAGCTATACTGGTGTTGACAATAAGCAAATTAAAGAAAACATCGCCTTTCTGTTACAGAGTGAGAAAAAAGATGTTGTAACCATACGTACACCATTGATTCCTAAACTTACCGCTAGACCAGACAACATTGCGGCTATTTCCACCTTTATCAGCAATTGCTATTCCAAGGTGCGCTATGAACTGTTAAATTACAATCCATTAGCAAAAGCCAAATATAGCTATCTGGATATGGAATATTGTTTTGATGAAAATCCTAAGCTGTATACAAATGAACGAATGGAACAATTTTATGCCATTGCCCAAACCCATGGCATCCAACAATTTATTAAGGAATAAGGAGCTAACTATTAAGAAGTCAAGCATTTTTGAAAAAGATTGAAAAAGCATGACAAAAACAAGTGCTAGTAA
>NZ_CAXUBY010000084.1:0-4456 GCF_964249515.1 Eubacterium sp. 3_1_31 | reverse complement strand
GGTAAGCGTAGCCTGAATCTGAGCCCCTTGGGGCGATTACGTAAAAACCACCAGCTAAGCTGGTGGATATTTATTTCTGTATATTTTATAACTATGGAAGATGAATATGCATAATAAATGGTTTTATAGTTAAACTGTACGTTCCTATGGAATAATCGATTAGTATTCTTCTATACAATGACACTATGGAACCTTGATATATTTAGAATAGTATCATTCTTTATGCAAAGGGTATTTACGTATACATAAATCAAAAAGATAACCAAATGATTCTTAATATTTTAACGATATTTTATAGTTTTGGATTAAAAGTGGTTATAAAAAGTGTTATATTTTTTACATTTCTGCTTTTGCTATGGTATACTGAAAAATTGTGTGGTTATTGAAGGAAAAATATGCTAAAAAATATATGGATGAATAAGAAGCAAAGAAAGATGATGGGCTTTTCGACAGTAGTAATTATCGTTTTTATCATTAGTTTATCTTTTTTACTTACGCAAAAAGGAAAAGATATCGTAAACACAGAAGTTAATAATTATCTCCATGAAATATCACAACAAACTTCTTACAAAGTGACGCAACGTGTCGAAACAAATTTTTCTTACTTAGCAACGCTATCGAACTCTTTAGCATATCTGGATGAATCCGCTTATGAAGCGTATCTTTATGATGCTTATGAAGGTGGAGCTTTTGAATGGATTGGCACTGTTGATCATAAGGGAATGCTAAAGGTGAAGAACCATCCTTTAAAAGATGTATCTCAACTAACTTGTGTAGCAAAAGCTATGCATGGGCAAGTGAGTGTAAGCGATAAGCTGTTGAAAATTTTTGATGAAAAAGGGGCTGTTTATGCAGTACCTTATAAAGGAAAGGATAATAATATTAGCGCAATCGTAGGATGAATACCACCTGAAACCATGAAATTATTGCTGAATACAGAATCATTTTCAGGTACCGGGTTTTCACATATCATAGCGAAAAATGGTGATTATATTTTACATTCCAAAAATAAAAATGCATTAATTGATGGTGATAACTTTTTGAACACCTTCCAGCAAAAGCTGAAATTACATCTTCAATGTAATTCCAAAAGTTTTGTCAAGATATTGCTAATCATAAAAAAGGTACCATTACGTTTAAGGTAAATGGCGATAATATGCGAACACTCACTTATACTCCATTAGATAATTGTGATTGGTATCTTTTATCCATCGTACCTTCTACGATGTATAGTCAGAATATTCAAAATTTCATCAGTCTTGCAATCGCCGTTCTCGCTTTAGGCATAGCGGTTGTATTCTTTATCTTCATTGCGTTTTTACTGTACACATCGAATAAAAAGAATAAAGAAATAACAAATATCGCCTATATTGATCCTATCACACAAGGATTTACGCAAGTACGGTTCGAAAAAGAACTCTTAGATCGAGCGAAAGACTTTGTACCATATACTTTTATATCCTTAGATTTGCGTAAATTTAAATTAATTAATGCCAGCTTTGGCAGTGAAAATGGCGATAAAGTATTACGACATGTATATGTGTGTATCAAGAAACATTTAGCTAAGGATGAATTTGTTACCCGCGTCAATGCGGATAACTTTAATATTTATTTGCATACGATTGATGAAGGGAAGATTAAGGAACGTTTACACAGCATCGCGGATGAGATTAATAAATATAATCAAGAGCGTCAGCTTCCTTATTATATTCCATTATCTTGTGGCTGTTATATTGTAAAAGATGATGCACAGGAATTAATCGTCGTACGTGATAAGGCCAATATAGCGCGTAAGACAAATAAAAATATTCCAAACTATTATCTATGTAATATTGTTTTCTATAATGACTTAGAACATCAGATGTTGCTGAAAGAAAAAGAAATGGAAAACATGATGGAAAAGGCTCTGGATGAAGAAGAATTTATCATATATCTACAACCTAAGGTTAGTTTAAAGACGGGTAAGATTATTGGCTCAGAGGCTTTAGTAAGATGGGACAGTCCAGAAAAAGGCTTGATTCCACCAGATGACTTTATCCCTTTCTTTGAGAAAAATGATTTTATTATTAAACTTGATATGTATGTTTTTGAAGTTGTATGTAAGATCTTACGTAAATGGATCGATGAAGGGAAAATCGTTCATCCGATATCAGTAAATTTATCAAGAAATCATCTTCATCATCCAAACTTTTTAGAAGAATATCGAAAGATACAACAAAAATATGAAATACCGGATCAGTATATTGAAATAGAATTGACAGAGATAGTTGTATTTGAGAATTTGGAAATGTTAAAAACCATTATAGATGAAATTCATAAATATGGCTATAAATGTTCTATGGATGATTTTGGCAGTGGCTATTCATCCTTAAATGTGCTCAAAGAGATTCCTGTGGATATTCTAAAACTTGATCGTGTTTCCTTCAGTAGTGAAAATGATAAACGTGGAGAAGACATTGTTGAAACAGTTATCAGTTTAGCTAAGAAATTAGGAATGGAAACAATTGCCGAAGGGATAGAAACGATACCACAGGTAGAGTTGTTAAAAAGTATGGAATGTGATGCTATTCAAGGATATGTATTCTCTAAACCGGTTCCAGTGGATCAATTTGAAACACTCGTACAGGATGATCCTGAAATGATGAGTGTATAATACGTATAGGATACGTCTGATAATCGATCATTCGTATCTTTTTTACTTTCAGTATCCAGATATCCTAAGGCTGTATTATAAAAGACGCAATAATTTCAAAGCTTTATCTGGTGAATGGAATGGCTTTTATACGGTAAACAAAGTGCTGATACAATAGTCATTTTCATATATAAAAAAAGGTAGATTCATATACAGAAAGAAAGGCAGTTTACGAAAACAATAGTTCTTGTTATAATTAAAAAATATAGGGAGGTAAAAGGCATGTTGAAAAAGCAGTTCAATTATGTAACAATGGCATTAACAGGCGTCTTTTTCTGCGTGCTTGGATGCTCTTTTGTTGTCGAATCTTTGACCGTATGGAATTGGCTGTATACAACCTTAGTTATTGGTATATCCGCAGTAGCCATCTTGAAATTAATCAACTTGCTAATCAACTTTCGCCGTATTGAAAAACGCTTCTCTCAGCTTTTAGATATTATCATTTGGTGTATTGCTATCATTTTCTCATTAGCACTGCCACGGGCATTTTATTCCATTCTGCCACGTATTGTGGGCAGTTGGATCTTATTGCATGCCATTGTTAAGATCATTGTTTTATACATTCGTATCAAAGATCATTTAACCATATCCTTCTTTCGCATTCTGTTTTTGTTAGGTGATTTATGCATGAGCTTTTATTTGATTGGTAATCCTTTTCATCATAACGACATTATCAATGTGGTTACCGGTCTGTATTTTTTAATTTATGGGGGAAATACCTTGTTGGATATGGTGCGCGAGATTATTCCACAGGGAAGTGGTGAAAAGCTGGATCAAAAGCTACGATTAGCAGTACCGCCATTCATGTCGGTCATCATTCCGCCTCATCTTATGAGGACTTTGTTGAATAAAGACAAAGAGGATCAGATCAAAGAACAATTTGATGAGATAAAGGAAGATATTCCTGTAGATATGGAAGTGCTTATTCATCTGGCACCTAGTGGACCTGCTATGTTAGGACATGCGGATTTAATCTATCGTGGCTTTGTGATATCGTATGGTTGTTATGATCCCCATAACCGTCATCTCTTTGGCACGATGGGGGATGGCGTTGTTTTAATGGCTGATCGTAATCCATATATTTATAATTGTTTAAAAAATGAAAATAAGACGCTGATCAGCTTTGGCATTGCTTTAGACGAAGAGCAGAAAAAACGTCTAAATGATCGTTTGTTAGAGGTTTTTGGGACCTTTGAAGATTTTTACAGTGATGAAGATTTAAAACGCAAGGGATTGCCTTATCAGGGTCCTTGTGATGATTATATCAGCCGGGTAACACGAACATCCCCAGGTGCAAAGTTTTATAAAATAAAAGAAGGAAAGCTGAAAACATTTTTTGTTGTTTCCAGTAATTGTGTCTTCTTTATGGCGAATATATTAAGTGTCATTGGTTTAAATTTATTTGATTTAAGTGGTATCATCTCACCGGGAGCGTATTATGATTTTCTAAACAAGCAATTTAAGAGCCATAAAGGTTTTGTAATTTCTCGTCGTTTATATCGGAAAAAAGATGCGGAAGCATTCAAAGAAAGAAAAGTAGATCATAAATGAAGTTGATTGAACTATGTAGAAGCTTAATAGATAAGTAACCTATCATTTGATAATATATACAGGAAGTTTCATAGATAAGCAATTGTTTTATTCTATATACAGTATTAAAAAGGCACATAAAAGACACATAGATGTCTTTTTTCATGTGTGGCGGGCATGCCACATATCTAGGGTGAAAATCCCTCGGGGCGTAGTTATCGACGAACCCAAGAG
>NZ_CAXUBY010000083.1:0-5355 GCF_964249515.1 Eubacterium sp. 3_1_31 | reverse complement strand
GAATGGTTTTCTATACTCCAAAATGCTTGAAAGTATAGTGGTTATGCGAATAATCCAAAATTAGATATAAAAATTAGGTAAAAATCTTTATATTAATTTAGTATCGGGGTATTATATCGTAATTAATTTTAAAAATGTAACCTTTGCCTATAAAATCATGGAAACCATAGAAAACTATCTAAATGGTTCAAATGAATCAAGTGTATCGATCAACGTTCAGGATTCTGTCATTACCTTTGGTGATGATAGTCCTATTTATGGGAATGCGAAATGAAAGATATAAAAATCGAACATAGCGTGGTTAGTGTTGGAGATAATAGCCCGATTTATATTCACAGTGAACAAGCTATTCAATGGCAAACATTAGAAGATGATTGTTTTAATTTACTATCGAAATTAGCGGTAGAAGATATACAAAGATTTTTACCTAATTTTTTATTCCCTTGAACAATACAATAAATATAAAATGCACTTAAACCAATGACAATGGTTCCTACCAAAGGTTGATAAGAAAGTAATGCAAGTCCTATGATAAAACCTATGAAAACGCCGATCGTAATTCCTTTCTTTTTTGGTTCAACCATGGATATACTTTCAATATTACATACTTGAATAATACGGCTGTTTAATTCAATAATGTTTTTATTAATTTTGAAAGAATCCGTTATAATTTCTAATTCATTGTCTTGCGTACTGAATAATTGTTTCAATTCCATTGCTTTTTCCTCCCTCTATAAGGGCATTATAAAAATTTCATAGGTTAATTCAATATATTTTTTATTTTCTTATATTTTCTGAAAAATTCCCTTTGGTAATTATTTTTTTAGATGGCTAAGATACATTTATTTATCATAAACAATTAACGAAAAAGATTTTTCATAAGGACACAAATGGCTTAAAGGAATTTATGAAAAAACACGCTGAGTTATTAACTTCTAATATTATCAGTGCTATTGTCTCTCAATATTTCATACAATTTCTTTCATCTTTATAAGGTATCTTATAATGTATCTTGAAGGTATACAGGAAGTATTCAGAAGTAAAAAGTCATTTGTCATTCCTCATATCATGCCTATCCTAAACGTCATCGCCTGAACGTCAGATTCTAAACAACAGGTTCTTAACAACAAATTCTAAACAACAAATTCTAAACGACCAGTTCTAAACAACAAATTCTAAATAGAAAAGCTCTCCTTTCTGTGAGAGCTTTTCATGTTATTATTTGAAATTACGCAAACGTAACGCATTTGATACGACTGATACCGAACTAAATGCCATCGCTGCACCGGCAAATACTGGTGATAGCAGTATACCAAAGAACGGATACAAAATACCTGCGGCAATCGGAATACCAATGCTGTTATAGAAGAATGCCCAAAATAGATTTTGCTTGATATTGCGGATAACCGCTTTGGATAAGCGAATCGCTGTTGCGACATCCTCAATACTATCTTTCATCAAAACGATATCGGCACTTTCAACAGCTACATCACTGCCGCTTCCTATCGCAATACCAACTTCACTTTGCGTTAAAGCAACAGCATCATTGATTCCATCGCCAACCATCGCAAGCGTATGGCCTGCCTTTTGTAATCGTTCGACTTCCTTTCCTTTTTCATCCGGTAATACCTGTGCAATCACATGGGTAATGCCTGCTGAAGAAGCAATGGCCTGCGCTGTGATTTCATTATCTCCGGTTAGCATATACACATCTATATGAGCGTCCTGCAATTGTTTGACGACTGCTTTCACTTCCGGTTTGATCTTATCGGCAATGGCAATAATCCCTTGTACCTCTTCATTCCTTGCGACCCAAACGACGGTTTTACCACTTTGCAGATACGTCTGTTCCTGTGCTTCATAAACGGCGGTCGCAATCTGCATTTCCTGCATGAATTTACGACTTCCTACCAATAATCTGCCATCATCCATCTCTGTGCTTAAGCCTAAACCGTTATGTGTTTGTACATGGGATAAGGTTTCATAGGATAGCTGCAATTCTTCTGCCTTTGTTAAGATGGCAGTAGCAAGGGGATGCTTAGAGCCTTGTTCCAGCATAGCCGCAAATGTTAATACCTTATGTTCATCCTGTTGTGTCGCAACATCTGTTACTACCGGTTTCCCTATGGTAAGAGTTCCTGTCTTATCAAAGACAATGGTATCAATCGTGCTTGCTGTTTCCAAAGCTTCTCCGCTTTTAATAAAGATACCTAACTGAGCGGCTTTGCCTGTACCTACCATAATGGCGGTTGGGGTTGCCAAACCTAATGCACATGGACAAGCTATTACCAACACACTCACGAAAATAGTTAAAGCAAAGGCGAAATCTTGCGTCACCATGTACCAGATAATAGCAGCCACTATTGCGATGCTCATGACCGTTGGGACAAAGAATAAAGAAATACGATCGGCAATACGGGCAATAGGTGCCTTTTTCCCTTGGGCTTCTTCAACCATATGAATGATCTTTGCTAATGTGGTATCTTCTTGTGTAGCACTACAACGCATTAAAATACGTCCATCTAAATCAATGGTTCCCTGCTGCAGCTTATCACCTACTGTTTTCTTAACCGGCATGCTTTCTCCGGTAAGCATGCTTTCATCAACGTTAGCACTACCTTCCAACAAGATGCCATCCACTGCCATATGTTCTCCCGGTTTTACGACCAAGGTATCCCCGACACTAACTTCTTCAATCTGAATGAGGATTTCTTTACCTTCTCGCCAAAGCGTAGCCGTCTGTGGGCGAAGTTGCAACAATGCCTGAATAGCACCGGTGGATTTCTTCTTGGATATGCTTTCCAAATGCTTGCCAAACTGCACCAATGCCACAACAACACCGGCACCTTCAAAATACAAAGCATGGACGGCATGGACATTGCCTTGATAAATTTGCATAAGAGATACCAAAGAATAAAGATATGCACTTCCGGTACCAATCGCTACCAGTGTATCCATATTCGGTGCCTTATGCAGCAACGCCTTGATCCCTCTGGTAAAGAAATGATGTCCACTGATCAAGATGATCGTTGCTAACACAAATTGGATACCTGCGAAATTAAAAGGATGCGTCTTATAAGAAATAATGTTTGGCAAAGGCAATTCAATACTTCCCAACATATGGGACATACCGATATATAAGAGGAAAAAAGCCAAGACCAGTGTACCGTAAACATGTAACTTTTCATAAGAGCGTTTTTCTTTTTCGATTGTTTTTTCCACATGTAAGTGACCTTTAAAACCGGCTTTTTGAATCGCTTCTAGAATTTCACTGAGTTTAATACGCTTTTTATCATAACGAACTTCCGCTTGATTCATCACAAGATTCACATCCGCCTGTAAGATACCATCTTTTTTACGCAACACTCGCTCAATACTGGCACTGCAAGCCGCACAGCTCATGCCTTCGATATCCAACACTACCTGCTCTTCTTCGTTTTCCTCTTCCAAAATAAAACCGGCCTTTTCCAAAGCTTCTTTCCAAGCCTTAAAGTTTTTTTCATGATACGTTATCGTCACATTGTTCATGATGAGATTTACACTGGCATCTTCTACCTCATCGAATCGTTTTAAGATGCGTTCTACGGATGCACTGCAGGCTGCACAGCTCATACCTTTTACTGTCCATGTCTGCATTTGCGCATCACTTTTTTCCAGCAATTGATACCCACCTTTTTCCACAGCTTTCTGCATATCCGCAAAAGCCGGCAAATCCTCACCTTCAACAACGACTTCTTCTAGTACAAGATTTACCTGCGCACTGGTTACGCCATCCATTCTTTTTAATATTCGTTCAACAGCTGACGCACAAGCCGAGCAGCTCATACCGCCAATCTGATAAGTCTTTTTCATAGTATACCTCCTAGCAACATCCACTTTTTAACAGCATCACATGGGCTATTTCAAAAGAATAGCTAAAACATCCTCAATTTCCTGAAGTTTTTCATCAGAATCACCTGTTGCAATCGCTGTTTTTACACATGTGTGCAAATGCCCACTTAGTATATGCAGATTTGCTTTCTTTAACAGTGACTGACTGGCCATGATTTGATTTGAAATGTCGATACAATAGCGTTCATCCTCAATCATACGGATGATGCCATCGATCTGTCCTCTGGCTGTTTTTAGATTCTGTAATGCTTTTTTTCTTTCCGGTGTCATAAAGTTACCTCCCCCCAGGGGTGCTGGGTTCATGCTTATTATAAAAGAGGGGAATTGATAAGTCAACGCTAATGCCTACTGCCCTTTCAACATGCAGGTGGTACTCTTACAAATAGGTATATTCATAAGGGTAATAACTTTTAAAGCCTTATTTTATCACCTTATCATTAGGTAAAGAAGTTTATTTTCTTGTAAGTTTATCCATATCAAGTTATACTATTCGTACTGGAAAGTATTTATGAGGGAATAAGTATGTGTGCTGAATTTATAAATTTGACAATGGAGAATCTAGCTGATGAACATTTATGCTGCATCATTCGCAGTAAGAAAAAACATCCCGGTGTTGAAGCAAAACGTCTTTGGTTACAACAACGTTTAAAGGAAGGTCATACCTTTCGTAAACTTAATAAAAAAGCAACTGTCTTTATTGAATATGCTCCATTAGCATCTGCCTGGGTGCCTATTTGCGGTGAGAACTATATGTATATTTATTGCTTATGGGTAGAAAGTAAAGAAAAAGGCAATGGCTATGGTAAGGCCTTATTAGAGTATTGCATTCAGGATGCTAAAGCGAAAGGAAAATCCGGTATCTGTATGCTTGGAGCAACTAAGCAAAAAGCTTGGCTATCAGATCAAAGTTTTGCCAAGAAATATGGTTTCCAGATTGTCGATACTGCCCATGCATATGAATTGCTGGCTCTCTCCTTTGATGGAACGTTTCCTCACTTTAATGAGACCGCTAAGAAACAGCAGATTGAAAATACCGTATTAACAATATATTATGATATGCAATGCCCTTTTATCTATCAAAAAATTGAAAAGTTGCAACAATATTGTGAAGAACATGCCATACCTGCAACCTTTCTGAAAGTGGATTCCTTACAAGAAGCTAAGCAGCTTCCTTGCGTATTTAATAATTTTGCCGTTTTTTATAAAGGACAATTTCAAACAGTGAATTTATTAGATGTAGCTACTCTGGAAAAAATCTTGAAAAAGTGATCTGCCCCCTGTCAAGTAGACAGGTGAAATAAATAAAATCAGTAATTGATGACTTGTCGTAAAGATAGGTCATCTTTTTCTATAATGTCTTAAATGAACAATATCCAATAGAAGTAAATAGTGTCTGCTGATTAAGCAGCTATCTGTAACTTCCAACTCTTATATCTGTTCCGGTCATACCAGAATCGGAACAGA
>NZ_CAXUBY010000082.1:0-5520 GCF_964249515.1 Eubacterium sp. 3_1_31 | reverse complement strand
AGCGAGGGGGAAAAGGGGGAGGTGACTTTCTCTTTAAGGCCCCTTTGGGGCCGCTCTTTGGCTCCCCCTTTTCCCCCTGTGGGTTTGCAGAATGTACGAAAAGAGGTGTAAGGAATGGCGGATCAGCAAGAAGCTCTGGAACGGCTGCGGGAACTTTACAGGGAAAAGAACGAGCATTTAGAGAAGTTTTTGGAGCCGGTGGAGCCGTATGAGTTTTATCGTGAGATCTTCCCGGAAGGATCTTTCGAGAGGAAGGGTCATTTTGAGGACAGGAAGGGAAATGGAATTGCGGTGACGGTGCCGAAAGGTGAGGTTGACAAGGCAACGGGGATTGCCTTGCAGATCGAGGGGGACGGTAAAGCGAAACGCTGTACCATCACTGACGAGCTGGACGAGCTGCGGGAGCTGCAAGACACCGATTTTACGATTATGTCCCCGATTTCTTATTTTGGGCGGCGGCGGTGTGGCAAAAATGCCCGGTATCTCTATGCTCTGGTCTTTGACCTGGACGGGGTGGGTATGCCTCAGCTCCGGGACACGCTGCACCAGATGAATAAGGATATTTTGCCCCAGGCAACCTTTGTTGTAAACAGCGGGACAGGGCTTCACCTGTATTATGTGCTGAAAGAGCCGGTGCCTATGTACCCGTACAACCAGAAATGCTTGAAAGAGCTGAAATATTCCCTTACCCGGCAGATTTGGAATAAGTTTACCTCCACTATCAAGGAGCCGCAAATGCAGGGGATTTTGCAGGGCTTTCGGGTGGTCGGCTCCGGCTCGAAGCTGGGGCGTGAGTATCCTGTGAGGGCGTTCCGGCTCGGCGGGCCGGTGGAGCTGGCGTGGCTGCTTGATTATATCCCGGACAGCAACGGGGAACAGCAGCGGCTTGAGGGGCTTATGAGAAAGAGCCGCCTGTCGCTGGCCGAGGCGAAAGAGAAGTACCCGGATTGGTATGAGCGGCGGATCGTCAAGAAGGAGCGGCGGGGCCGATGGACGGTTAAGCGTGACCTTTACGACTGGTGGCTGCACCGGATCGCCGATGAAATCCGGGTGGGCCATCGTTTCTATGGCATTATGACGCTGGCGATTTATGCGAAAAAATGCGGGATAGACGAGGACGAGCTGCGCCGGGACGCTTTCGCGCTGCTCCGGCCTTACGATGATATGAGCGTGGAGGATATAAACCGCTTTACAAAAGATGATGTGGTGTGCGCTCTGGAAATGTTCAATGAGGACTATGTGACATTCCCCAGGGACGATATAGCGAAGCTCTCCGGCCTGACTATGCCTGTCAATAAGCGTAATTTTCAAAGACAAGCAGATCATCTTGAAATTGCAAGAGCTATTCGGGATATTAAAGCGAAACAGCAAGGGAAAAAGGATTGGAGAGAAGGGAACGGGCGGCCTAAAGGCAGCGGAACGGCTCAGGTGCGGGTTTATGAATGGCGGCAGCAGCACCCGGAGGGGCGCAAGGCTGACTGTCACCGGGAAACTGGCCTTGATCCGAAAACCGTCCGTAAGTGGTGGGATTGCCCGCCGCCAGCGGTACGCTTTGAAAATGGGCATATAACAGTGCAGGTGTCCCCTTCCCAGGAGTTAAGCGATTGGCTCCTGGACGCGCTGCACAATGGAGGCCAGGAATAAGGCCCAGAAAGGCCCCTGTTACGCTTTAGAAGCCGTTTTCAGCCCTCCGAGGGTAAATACCGGCCCCTTCTCTACCGCGCCCGGAAAGCCGCATAAATCAAGGCTTTTTTGCCACCTAAATGCGTACATACCAGGGCAGAAGTTTAAGAGCCAGGGCTTGGGGAAACGGGCAGGAAAATGTATTGACATTGTAAATAAAAAATGATACAATGTATATAATAAGAGTGAAAGGAGTTGCTATCTATGGCGAATACAAATATTAACATTCGTATGGACGCAGATTTGAAGCGGCAGTTTGAGGCGTTCTGTGCTGATATGGGAATGACGATGACAACGGCATTCAATGTTTTTGCTCGTAAGGCGGTGAGAGAGTATAGAATACCCTTTGAAATCAGCGGCGATGTGCCGAACGCAGAAACCGTCGAAGCAATCCAGGAAGTAAAGAGAATGAAGGCCGATCCGAGCCTCGGCAAGACTTATTCCAATGTCGATCAGATGATGGAGGAGCTGCTTGCCGATGTATAACATAAGACCAACCACAAAGTTTCAGAAGGATTTGAAGCGTGTGAAAAAGCGCGGCTTTGATATTTCTTTGCTGACCGATATTATTAAAAAGCTGGCTGCGGGGGATCCGTTGCCGGAGAAGAACAGGGATCACCAGCTTTCCGGGGACTATGCGGGGTGTCGTGAGTGCCACATTACGCCGGATTGGTTGCTGATCTACGAAGTGGACGGGGACGAGCTGATTTTATATCTTACCCGGACGGGATCGCATAGCGACTTATTTTAGGGGAAGGAGGAAAGGTCTATGAGCTGGGATAAAGAGAGGATCGCGCAGATACAGCTTCCCGATCCGGCAGACGATGATCCGCACCCTCGTCTGCTCTTGGAAGGGCGCGGCATACACGCAGGAGAGGGATTTACAGCTCTGTTTCCAGATGGCTGGCACGAGATTACCCTTGAAGTAGCCTGGGAGCCGACAGGCCCTGCTTGCTGGTACATATCTACGCCTGGGTTTAAGGGTGTGTGTCCTGTGGGCCTGTTCGTGAAAGTATGAAAACGATACGGCAGATAGCCGACGAGATAGGGGTATCAAAGACAGCGGTAAGTAAGCAAATCGCGAACCTTGGTTTGCGATCAGGTTTGCGAAAAAACGGAAACCAGTTTGCGATTGATGAACACCAGGAAGCCTTGATAAAACAGGCTTTTTCTGAAAAATCGCAAACTGAAATCGAAAACCAATCGCAAACTAAAACGCAAACCGAAAACCACGAAGTTGGCGATTTAGTTTGCGTTTTACAGGCCACCATCGACACGCTACAAGGGCAGCTTGAAGTAAAAGACCGGCAGATCGAGCAGCAGGCCCAGACCATTACCCGGCTCACTGACGCGCTGGCCGCCGCCCAGCAGACAGCGGCAGCGGCCCAGGCTCTTCACGCAGGGACGATCCAGCAGCAGCTCCTTACTGAGGAGGCCGGAGCAGATCAGAAAGGCCAGGAGCCGGAGCAAAAGCGTAGCTGGTTTAGTAAGTTGTTTCGGGGTTGAGAAAGGAGCATGAAATGAAAAGGTATCAAAAGACAATTATAGCCGTTATTGTTTTAGTTTCTGTTGCTGTTGGGTTTTACTTTGTCGGCTATAAAACTGCTTATGATAGGATAGAAGAAAGTCCAGGCTCTTCGAGTATTCCGCAAACATTTTATGCTACCATAACGGAGATAAATGGGAATAATTTTACAGTAGAAGGTCTGGATATAAACGATATTAACTATCGAGGTGCATTTACTTTTTCTGTAATAGCTGAAACGGAACTTGTATGGCGTGGAACAGAAATGCAAGTAGAAGAGTTTGACATAGGAGATATAATCTCGGTATCTTTTACTGGATTAGTACAGGAGAGTTACCCCGGCCATATTTTGGATGTGGTACGGGTACAATTATTAGATGATGAAAAATAATAGAGAAAGTTGATGGTAGAATAATCGACATTATAGGGGGCCGCGTCCCCGGCCGGAGCTGGCTGGGAGCAGCGGGAAACCGTAGCGGCTGGCAACTCCGGCGAACCCCCGCGGGAGCGCGCAAAAGCACTTTCATACTGACGCCCAAACGGGGCGGCGGTGTGAAAGTGCTTTTGCGTTACTTTCTCACAAGAAAGTAACAAAGAGGTTGTGGCCTGCGGCCAGTTATGGTAAAATAAGAGTAGTAGGATATAGGCTTTTACAGGAAAGGGACGGGTGATTTTATAGGCACAACCATTTCGGGAATGACAGGTCGGGGAAGTATCCGGCACAACAACAGGAGCTTTTCAGCGGCGAATGTAGACCGGAGCAGGTCGGGGCAGAATGTCATCTTTTGCAACGAGGATTTGAAAAAGGTGTACCACGAACTTTTCGATGAAGCCCTGGCCGACTACAACGCCAAAAAGAAAAAGACCAGGGATAAGATACCAGACTACTATGAGCATATCCGGCAGAGCAAGCAGGAGAAGCTATTTCACGAAGCTATATTCCAGATCGGCAACTTGACCGACTGCGGGTGTGGCTCCCCTGGAGGGGAACGGGCGGCGGCAGCTCTCAAAGAGTTTGCAGAGTCCTTCCAGGAGCGCAATCCTCATCTGCGGGTGTTCAATATGGTGCTGCACATGGACGAGGCCACGCCCCACCTCCATGTGGACTTCGTGCCGGTGGCAACGGAGCAGAGCCGGGGCCTTTCGACGCGGGTATCAATGAAACAAGCGTTAAAGCAGCAGGGATTTGAAGGGTTGGGCCGGAAGCAGACGGAATGGAAAGCTTGGATGGAACGGGAGAAAGAAGCCCTAACGGAAATCGCCCAGGCGCACGAGTTTGAGATTATCAGCTTGGGCGGTGGTCGGCCTCATATGGAGCTGCCAGAGTACAGAGCAGCGGCCCAGCGGCTTGAAGCTATCCAGGAACAGGTGATAGCGGCAGAGCAGGAAATTGCGGCCCTGGAAAAGCAGAGGAAGGCCCTGCAAGGGAATGTGAAGTTGCTGAAAGCGGTTGAGAAGGTCAAGCCCGATCTGGACGCAATACAGCCGGAAAAGACGCTGACAGGGGCCGTCAAGGGCGTGACGGTGGAGCAGGTGAAGGAGCTGAAGGCGGCGGTGATCCGGGGCGCGGCGGCAGAGCAGAAGGTGCGGGAGCTGAAGGTAGAAAACCAGCAGCTTCAGCAGAAAATCCCCTCGACGAAAGAAAAGCTGAAGGAGGCCCAGGAGCGGCAGCGGCTTGAAAATGAAAATCGGCAGCTCAAAGTGCAGGTCGAATATCTGGAAGAAGATTTGAGCCGGGAGCGCGGGTTTTCGGCGCGGCTTCAGGAAGGGATCGGGGCGGTGCTGGATTTCCTGGATCGGCACTTGCCAGAGCAGTTCCGGCTCCTGGTCGAAAAGGCGCGTGAGCTACTACCTATGCCAGAGGTGCAGCAGCCGGAAAGAGAGCAGGAACGGGGCCATACCTGGGGTGGTATGGAGCTGTAAAAGAAGCCTGTCAGGGGGCCTTGCAAGAGCCGCCCGGACAGGCTATAATAACAGTAAAAATAGGGAATAAAATATATTGATAATATATGCCCCCCTATGGGGTATGGGAGATGGCAGGGAGTTAGTGGGTTGTAAAATAGGGAATAAAATATATTGATAATATATGCCCCCCTATGGCCTTTAGGCCAGGGAGAAAAATAATAAAATATTCTCTCTCGGACAGGGAGAAAGTCGGAGGGGGTTATGGGGGTGAGCGGCGGGGTGTGGGAATGTGGTAAACCTGAAAGGTTTTCCATCATTTCCATGCCCCAGAGCGAGGGGGAAAAGGGGGAGGTGACTTTCTCTTTAAGGCCCCTTTGGGGCCGCTCTTTGGCTCCCCCTTTTCCCCC
>NZ_CAXUBY010000081.1:0-5755 GCF_964249515.1 Eubacterium sp. 3_1_31 | reverse complement strand
AAAATTCTTTTATTTTTTGTTTCATATTGCTTAAAATCCCTGTGTTTATGCGGATAATTCGATTTTTACTCTTTTTTAACTAAATAATGTATCAGATGCCTATTCATCTTACCACGAGGATTAATCCACAAAAATGGATATATAAAATAAAAAAGTTTGTTGGTGATGGTGGCCTTATCGTAAGAAGGGTTACTTAGGTTAACACTGGCAAATAGAGTAAGTATTTATATGGTAATGCTGGCAAAATAAAAAAAGGCAAATTGAAATAAACCATTGTGATTGGTTTCATTCCATTTTATATTTGCCTTTTTCATCAGGATCGTTTTAACAGTTGTAATGTATAACCATCAGGATCTTTTATAAAATAGAAACAAATGGTCGGATTTGGAGCAATAGGACCTGTTAGTTCATAACCATTCTTTAATAACATCGCAACGAAAGCATCGAGATTTTCTATCTCTAAACCGATGGATACTCCATTTCCTACTTCTTTATCAGCTTCCCTACGATTTTGAATAAGCTCAATTAAGACCTCATTCTTCGTTTTTAACATCGCAATTTCATGTATACCTCCATGAAAACGTGATACTACTTGCATACCGAAAACTTCTGTATAAAAAGCAATGCTTTTCTTTATATCAGAAACGCTTAAGGTTACCCAGGTTATCTTCATAAACTATACCTCTTCTCAGTAATGATGCATTCATGCGAATACATTTATAATGGTTAACAAAATTATAGCATAGGTAATTTTTATCGTCGATACCCGCTAAAACGATGTTTCAAACCTAGTATACATAATTTATGCTAAGCGTTAAAAGATTATAAATCATCCACTAATGCACTTGACTTTGCATAGGCAGAACTGCGGGCTTCAAAGAAATCCGTTTTAATCAAATTGGCATTCGCATACATCGATACCCATTCCATGGATGCCGGTTCTTTTTCATAGCCTTCATATAAGGTTCCAAAGCCTAATGATGTGCTGCGCAAATTTCCCAGGTAATAGATATATTCGCGAACCATTTGCATTGTTAAGCCTTCAATATCATTTCCTATCACATACGAGCCCCAGCGAATTTCTTCTTCTACCCCATAACGCAGCATATCCTTATATTCTTCCACCAACGCAGGTGTAAAAAGCTGTGGTTCTTCTTTTTGCAGTTCTAGGATCATAGAACGGAAAAGCCATAAATGGGTATTTTCATCACGGTTAATATAACGTATCTCTTGTACCGAACCTGGCATTTTTCCCATACGACCTAAATTATAAAAGAACATGAAACCGGAATAGAAATAAATACCTTCCAATATATAATTGGCCATCATCGTCTTCATTAAATGGATGCCATCATGATGGGTAATAAAATCATTGTATAAATCGCCAATAAATTTATTTCTTTCCAATAAACGCGCATCATTTTTCCATTGGTATAAAATATCATTACGTTCTTGCGAAGAACAGATGGAATCCAACATATAGCTGTAACTTTGTGAATGCAATGCCTCTTGAAAGGCTTGTATAGTTAAACAGAGGTTGACTTCATTTGCGGTAATATAGTCCCCTACATTAGGCAAATTTGCCGTTTGAATAGAATCTAGAAAAATTAAGAAGGATAAGGTTTTATCATAGGCATTCTTCTCGGCCTGCGATAATCGACGATAGTCTTTAACATCCTGATTCAGATTAATTTCTTCAGGAATCCAGAAATTGTTCATCGCTTGCCGATACCAGTCAGATACCCAAGTATATTTCATATTGTTAAAGTCATTGAGGTTCGTGGTATTGCCATTGATCATGCGTCTGTTGATTACATCGCAATCCCCATGTTCATTAAATAACGGTTTTCGTTTTAAATCAGTCATAAGTTCTCCTTTAAGATGCACAAGATTCGCATTCTTCTACTTCTAATGCCTTACTACGCACATAATATAGTGTTTTAACACCATTTTCCCATGCCTGGATATATAAATTCAGAACCGTGCGCAATGTAAATTCATTTGTGATATATAAGTTTACAGACTGTGCCTGATCGATATGGCGCTGACGGATACCAGCAGCTTTCACGATCCATTCCTGTTGTATCTGATGGGCGTTTTTGTAAAGCCAGAAAGTCTGTGGATTAAGATCAGGCGCCACACGGGCAATCATACTGCCTTTTTTCTCTTCTAAAAAATATTTGTTCATGATGGGGTCTACACCGGCACTGGTGCCCGCGATGATTGATGTTGAACTAGTTGGCGCAACAGCCAACAAATAAGCGTTGCGCATCCCATATGTGTGAACATCCTGACCGATTTTCTGCCAACTTTCGTTTTGATAACCACGTTTCGTAAAGTAAGCGCCACTGTCCCAGTCACTCCCTTTAAAATATTGATAACTGCCTTTTTCTTTGGCTAAAACATTACTTGCCTGAATGGCATAAGCATTGATCGTTTCAAACAGCGTATCCACAAATTGCAAATGTTCCTCACTTTCAAAGCGCAAACCTTGTTTTACCAGCATGTGATGATATCCGCTAACCCCTAAGCCAATTGCTCGATATTGACGATTTGTTATTTCTGCATATGGAATCGGATAGTAGTTTAAATCGATGACATTATCTAATGCGCGAACGATCGTATGTATGATATGTGAAAGCTCTTGCTTGTTTGTCACATCGATATTACCTAAGGATAGACTCGCTAGATTACAAACAACAAAATCGCCTGGCTTGCTTTTATTTACAACAATCTCTTCCTCATCAACCTTTATGATTTGTGGTTCTGTTAAAGTGATAGCTGACATGTTTTGGGCAATTTCTGTACATAAATTACTACAATAGATCATGCCCTTATGCCCATTGGGATTCATTTTATTTACCTGATCGCGATTAAATGTGAAAGGTGTTCCTGTCTCCACCGCGGACTTTAGAATCAGACGCACTAGATCTTTTAAGATCATTTCACGTTTTGAGATGCGAGCGTCATTCACACAGTCAAAGTAACGTTCTTCCCATTCTTCGCCATAAAAATCTTCTAATTGATAGCCTTTCACTTTCCCTATCTCATGCGGACACATCAGATACCATGTTGCGTTTAAATCCTCTTTCGCCATTTTCCAAAATAAATCCGGATAACAGATAGCCGGGAAGACATCATGAGCTTTCATGCGATCATCTCCATTATTGGTACGTAAATTTAGAAATTCAGGTAAGTCCTTATGCCATGCATCCAAATACACTGCAACCGCTCCCTGACGCACTCCTAGCTGATCCACTGCTGTTGCGGTATCATTGACCAGCTTGATCCAACGAATTACTCCACCGGCTGCTCCTTTAAATCCCCGAATATCACTGCCATTTGCGCGTACTTTTCCAAAATAAAGGCCCATGCCACCGCCATATTTGGAAATTTGCGCAAAGTTATCAATAGACTTATAAATATTAGCTAAAGTATCTGCCACCGTATCAATAAAACAGCTGGATAGTTGATGGTATGGTTTGCGAGCATTGGCCATCGTCGGTGTTGCCATTGTTACCTTTAAGGTACTTAGGATATCATAAATCTGTTTTGCCCAATATACACGATTCGTCTCAGGTATTGCCAGATGCATGGCAATTCCCATAAACATTTCCTGTGGCGTTTCCATCAGCTGTAAATCATGCGTACGCAGTAAATAGCGTTTCACCACTAATTCTAAACCGCTATATGTAAACAAAGCATCACGCTCATCCTTTACGTATCGCTTTAGTTCATCGATTTCTTCTTTCTGATAAGCATCTAACATATAAGCACCATATAACCCTTGTTTGCTTAAATACTGAATCTTCTCATAAAAGGAAGTAAGCTGCAGTTGCTTCATACGGGCATTAATTTCCTGATGTAGTTGGTAGCTCAAAAAACGTGCTGCAATATATTCCCATTTCGGTGTTTCCTTACTAATCAGCTCGACACATGCTTTCATAAGCATTTGCAAGCGTTCTTCATGCCCCATGGTTTCTTTTAAAAAGGAATGAAATTTGATATAAAGTGCATGCAAATCATATGTTTCATCAAAATCTTTCTGGATTTGCATAAAGATGGGCAATAGTTTTTCATCCTGTACCTCATGGCATAGTTCTAAGAGCATTTGCCGTTTTTCTTTACGTTTTTCACGATATAAAATATAAGCCTTAGCTTCATTATAAAATTGATATGCCATCAGCTTTTGTTCTACAAGATCTTGGATATCTTCTACGCTGACTTTAGCTGAGCCTTGTATTTCTTGGGTGATTTCCATTGCGATCTGCTTTAACTGATCCATAGGAACATCCGTCACAAAAGCTTTTTTCATCGCTTGGATCATTTTTTCAGAATCAAATGTTTGAATGGTACCATCGCGTTTTATGATTTTCATATACATTTTCCACCTTTTCTCTTACCGTTAGTATATAGAGAATCTTATGGTTTACGCAACTGAGATGCACAAGGAAGATACTGGCAGAAAAAAAGAATGCCTTCTTAATAGCAGACATTCTCTTACTTAACTATTTCCCTTTTATCATTTTATTGATTTTTGTTTCATATGGTGTATCTTTCATATCTGTTTTCGCAATACGCAAGTGTTCCATTTCTTTTTTCTTTTGATCTAAATAGCTATACTGTAATGCCAACAGATAATGGAACATGCCTCGATCAAAGCCTGGTTCACATGCTTTCACGTGTTCTTCCATCACATCAATATAATCTGTTTTCTTCAATAATAAGATCTCATAAATCAGATTGCATTGTTCATATAATGTTTCATCCGTTACACCTTGCATACGATCAAGGATTTCTTTTGCCTTCACCTTATCTTCTTCATCTACATAGAAGTAAAATGCCTTCATGCATACATCTAAACGCTGCTTCTTGTTGATGCGCATATTTAAGATCAAATCAAACTGCTCACGAATCTTGGTACTATCTCCCATCATGAAGAAGGCATTTAAACGCATATGTTCACGATTAAATGGCGCAAAAAAGTATTTGCAGGCAAGCGAGTCTAAGATAGTGAAGAATTTGTCAAAATCCTGATTTTGTAAACATTTCAATAATTTATTGAATGTACTGCGTTTGTACCATTGTGTACCAACTACAGAAATAATCAAAACGACGATAAAAGCGATCCATACGATTGGTTTCATAAAGCACCTTCCATTTCTTACTCAATGTTTATATTGTACTATAACTTTCTTTATTTTTCATCAACATTTTACATTTTTAGGTGATATTCACAAACTTAAATGTTTTTTTTCATTTTTTTTAGATAAAGCTGATTCATTCAGATACATATTCACTATTATTTCTTACTACTTTTATGATAAAGAATAACATTTGCATTCTTTTGATACCTTTCGAAGATATTTTACATAACAACTTACTATCTATACATAATTTCACAGAAGGAAAAACCATTTTTCACAAAAAACAGTTTTATTTTATACAATTTATACAAATTATATATGTCTTTTTAACTATCTTTTTATATCTTCTCAAATGTCCGCAAAGCCTTATTTTATCGGCTCTACGGGCATTTTGCTTTTGTGGTAAAGCTCACATACCTAGGTCTATCTTCTTATATTTTCGCTATCAATCGTGGTTAAAATCGTGGTAAATACTTCTATGCAATTAGACGCTGAACCTCTGATTTTGCGGTATCTATGGACGCATGAGCGTACCAGTTCATTGTGATACTGATATTTGAATGCCCCATGATATACTGTAAATCTTTCGGGTTCATGTTCTTGCTTGC
>NZ_CAXUBY010000080.1:0-5794 GCF_964249515.1 Eubacterium sp. 3_1_31 | reverse complement strand
TGCATTTTCAATGCAGAAAATATTTAAAGGGTATGCTGATTTTTATTGTGGTGGATATATGGAACTGTTATAATATGGATATGAAGAAAGCGACAAATTAGAAGTTGTAAGGATGTGTTTCAAATGACAAAAGAAGAACGACAAAAATATAAAGAACTAACAAAAGTTTTGCCTAAAATGCTTAAAGATAAAATTAAAAAATATAAGTTTAAGAAAAAAGATTTTATGATTTGGTATAGTACAAAGGAATTATTCTTTGATTTGCTTATTGGTGTGAAAGTAAAGTCAGATGATAAGTGTTATTGTACTGCTATAGAAACAATCAAACCATTGTGGTTAGATGATTTGTTATGGGATTTATTGAAAATGGAAACCAATAAAAAAGAACCATTAAGTTTGAGAACTATTGGTGCATTTACAGTTAGCGGTGCTGAATTGTTTAAAAATGAAACAGAATTAAAAGAATGGACAATCAGTGAATTAGAAGAAATCATAGATAATTATTTAGAACATTTTTATAAAACTGCTCAATCATCTTCAATCTGTGATTTTTACAATAATTTAGAAAATTCTATATACCATGTTGAATTAAGAAAAGCATTATCATTGATTCACGAGCATAAATATCAAGGTGCTTTAGATTATTTGAAAGACAAAGGTGAAGGTATTTTTAAGAATGGTGATGTATCTATAAATAATGCAATCAGAGAATACTGTATAAATCAACTTTCATAGATGGATAAAATCCAGTTTGTAGTGCAGTAAATTCCAGTTTGTAGAACTGTATTAAATCATCAAATCACATAGAGGTGGCGATTATGCGATATAAAAAATTTTTATTAGGTGTTATAGCAAGCGTGCTTTGTCTAGGACTATTAAATGGTTGTAGCAGTTATTCGCATGATTTTAACTCTAGTGAAGAAGCACAAAAATATATCTTATCCAAATTAAAGGACAAATACAATGAAGAATTTATTATTACAGAAGTGAAGAAGTACAAAGAAGAAAAAATAGGATTAAACTGGATTATGGCAGAAGTTTCCAGTAAAGAAAATTCTTCTCAAACTGCTACTATATATACACGAAATACTGGACTTTTTGAGGATAGTTACCATGTTTATTACTATTCTGATGAAATAAAAGAACTTGCAACTCCTTTATTTCAAGATAAGCCTTTTATAAGAGGTTATCAAATTGAAGTTCAAGGGCATACAACCACGACAGAATGGAATGGTAAGGAAAGTGTAGAAGAATATCTGAAAAAAAGGGAATATGAAATAGAAACAAGTATATATCTTAATGAGGGAAAAACTGATAAAGAATATGCAGAAGAACTTTCCTATATCATGCAAGAAATTGTAGAAAGTGATTTGGTTTTTAATATTTCAGTATATACAAGCGATGATAACCTTATTTTCTATTCTCTACCAGAACAGCACAGTCAACCAGACGTAGAAGTAATTTTAGAAAAAATGGCAGATGTTAAAAGACAACAAAAAACGCAAAAAGATTATAAGGAATGGAAGAAACAAAATCAGAACAATGAAACAAATTCTGATTGATGTGGCAATAAAGGAGTGAAATAAAATGATTTACGAACCCGAAAATCTAAAAAATAAAAGAGCAATATATGAAAAAAGAGATAAATGGCTTATCCGATTAGCCTTTCTATTTTGGGCGGTACTACTATTGATTTATGTGAACATAGTAATTCCCTATGTAAAATCAACAATTGGCTTTTTAGGCATTATTGTTGGTGGTATTGCTGTTATTACTATTGTTTATTTCTTTACTGTATTCTTTGTTTTAATGCGGAGAGGACGTCAGTTTAGAAAAATGAACAATGATATTGTAAGAGAATATCACGAAAATAAAAATGGAGAACTCTTTTTAGAAAAACTTCTTGCAATAGATACGAAACCTAAAGATATGAAAGATGAAATGACATGGTATCTCAATATTGCAACTGCATTTAATGTATTAGGTAAACGAAATGAATGTATTGCTTTGTTTAAACAATTAGAAGAAGTTGCAACAGAAAAAGACAAAGAATATATTCAAAATAGCATTAAATTTGTGCAAGAACAGTTAGAAAAATAATATTGACTAAGTGGTTTGGTAAAATCAAAGGAGCGATTAGGAATGACAATTCTTATTTATTTTTTAACAATAGTATTTGGTATAGTATGTTTTGTAATTATGAAAAAGAAACGCTATAAAGTCATGCCACTTATCTGTTTGATTATGTTTATTTGTTTCATTGGCTGTGGAATCGTTTCTATCTTATCTTTAACTTTGCCATATGGTGAGATTTTGGTTTATCCATTGGGAGCAATTATATTTGGTTTGGTATTTATTTTGGTTGGGGTAAATGATTTATATTCGTTATTGCGTTGTAGAGAAAAAGTGGACGGCGTGTATTGTGGCTACAATACATATTATGGTGGCAATGGCATTTCTACACAATCTCCAATATTTGAATATACATATAACGGAACTTATTATCGTGAGCAAACAGCACAAAATATATCTCATAAACGATTAAATAGGAGTATGACACGAGGAAATGTATATAGCATATATATTGACCCAAAGCACCCAGCAGTATTTATTCTGGCTAAAAAAATTAAAATAGGAACAATAGTTTCGATAATATTAGGGTTATTCATATTTACGTATGGAATTGATTTATTATTAAAATTTTTGCCTATGTTATTGAGTCGATAGTATATACTTTGTTGGTAAATTGTCTGATAACCTTATATCACATATAAAGCAGTTAGTCTTAGGATTGACTGCTTTTTTCGTAAGCGATGAATAATCACCCGGTCACGACTTCCTGGGAACCTTAAATATTCAGGTTCCCACGTTCTTCAGGTCTTACTTTTTCGATATCTATGATCCCGGTACATCTTTCTTTTATAAAGTCACTCCATGGCAGCAGCTGTTTTATGCCTGCGGGCTCATTTTTATAGTCCGGCATATACAGCAGCAAGGTGTAGAGATAATGATAGATGTTCAGGTTATTGGCTTTCGCTGTTTCTATGAGACTCAATACAATGGCACTTGCCGTTGCTCCATCAGCAGTATCATGAAACAGAAAGTTTTTACGCCCCGTCACATAGGTTTTTGCCCGACGTTCCGCTGCATTATTAGAGATCTCGCATCTTCCATCCAGTAGATAATTCATAAGGGTCTCTTTATGATTAAAGGCATAGTTTACCGCTTTTTCAAGCTTACTCCCGCCAGCAGGCTCCAGGGTTTCCAACCATGTCCAGAATTCATTCCAGATGGCAGGTTCTGTTTCCTGGCGTTTCTGTTTTCGTTCTTCCTGTGGAAGTTCTTTGTAGAGACGTTCCATATAGAAAAGACGGTTACAGAATGCAACTCCTTTTTCGGCAGGGAGCAGGGAACTGTCTTCTGCAGTTCCCTGCGGAGGTTCTGCAAGTTCCTGTTCAGAATTAATGTCCAGAAGTTTCAGCTTTTTCTGACGTGCTTTTGGGACTGCTTCAAAGAACTTACGCCTGCAGTGGGCAAGACAGCAGACCAGGACAACATCTTCGATCCTGCCGTATGCACTATACCCATCACACTGGAGCATCCCAGTGAAACCATGGAGAAATTCTATCGGATAATCCCCGCTCCGTCCGAGTCTGTAATCATACAGGATGATCGGTGGTTTTCCATCAGTCCCGCTCAGGTAGATCCACATATAGGATTTTGAAGTGGCAGTTTTTCCCTCTTCATGAAGCACCTGACAGGGTACCTCGTCTGCATGGAGGATCTCTCTTGCCAGCAGTTCCTGATGCATTACTTCATAGACTGGAGAGAGATATTCCAATGAACAGTAATTGTACCAGTGCGCTGCAGTTTCTCTTGGGACAGGCACCCCTTTTTCCATCCAGTCTTTTGACTGACGGTAAAAGGGAAGGTGCAGAAAGCTTTTCTGGTACATGACCATTGCCACCATATCCGGCGATGCGGGACTATGGGCAAGAAGCGGTGTCGGTGTTTTTGCCTCTACGATCATTGTTTCATCCTCCTGCCGACATACAGGACACATAAGGGTTTCCTGCATGTAATGGACCCTTACCACTTTTGCCGGAGTGATACGCAGTTCTTCCCGGACAAACTTATACCCCAGGTGTTCCATCGGGGAACCACAGTCCGGACAGATCCTTTCTTCCGGGGGAACATCGCAGGAGATCTCTTTTATGGGAAGGGCCTCATACAGATCTGCACGAACAGACTTTTTTCTTCTGGTCCGTGTATGTTCTTTTACAACGGTCACCGTTTCTTCCTCCTGATCAGGACGCCTGATCTTTTCGCTGGATGTTCCAAAGATCTTCCTTTTCAGTTCATCTATCGTCTCATTCAGGTTCGCAATAGTACTGCGGAGCTCTTTTATGGTAGCTCTGAGATCCACAATGGTCTGTTCCTGTTCTTTATTCGTGCTTAATAAAAGCTGGATCATATCTTCTGTATCATGAGGCATGGCATTTCCGTCCTTTGTTTTCTTATCCCTATTATAAAAGAAGTACGGAGATATGGCAAACAGACGGGACAGATGGTACTGTCAATCTGACGGTACCTCAGTTGTGGATATCTTTCCTAAAAAAATGAAAGATATGCCTGTATGCTCATTCTTTTAGGAAAGATATCCACCTGCTGTTTTAAAACAGATGTTTTTTTGAGTCTCATCCACATCGCATTCGAAAGGAAAAAAGAAAGCAGTGGATAAGTGTCTGGCGGCTGCCTGCTGTCACGGATATAGAAAATTTAAAATTCTCTGTTTTGCACAAAGGATCAGAAATCTTTTTTTCTGCCTGTGCCTTTGATTGCTTTTGGCTGATCGATGGAAAGACCTTCCATAAGCCACCGGAATTCCTGACGCGTCAAAAGACGGGCTTCCGAAGCATTCCGCGGCCACTGGAACCTGCCGTTTCCGTCAAGCCTTTTCTGGAGCAGCACAAAACCATCCTTATCAAAATGGAGTGCCTTAAGTTTCCGGCTATCCCTTCCGCAGAAAAGATAAACTGCATTTGCATACGGATCGAGTTCATATGTATCGCGTATGATAGCCATAAGCCCGTCGAAACTTTTTCGCATATCTGTACGTCCGGTGATAACGAAGATCTTAGACACACCGGACAGATCACCTAACATAAATCCTGCAGCGCTGATAACGTATGAAATATGGTCTCACGGTCTGCTGCGTTGGTGATCTCAATCTGGAAACTGTGATAAGTGATTTTTATAACAGAGTCTGGAATGGTATCCGTTTTGAGCTGCACTGAGGATGGGCAGACTGCCGGTTCCTCAAAAGAAAGCGGTACAACTTCCTGTTTTCCTGAGAAAGAAGAATGGACTGGTTCCGGTATCTCACAGGCTTTTTGTCGAAGTCTTCGTATCTGGTAATAAAAGTTGCTTGTATGGATATGATGTTCCTGACACCAGCATTTATCAGAAAGACCACTGGACCGGCATTCCTGGATCAGATTCAACCATTCTTTATCTGTACGTCTTGGATTTTTTTTAGGCATAAAAATTCAACTCCTGTTTTTTATTTGGAGTGAGATTAGCACAGGTACCAGAAGAACTGAAGTGAAATGGTCCTAAGTGCAAAAAACTGGAAAAGTTATAGAGATACCACTCCTTAGAGGGATTATCTCATAAATTTTGGATACTGAAAAACCGGTGGATTATTCATCGCTTACCTTTTTTCTTACCAAAATTATAGATTGGAGTGATGAAATGATATACTCTTAGAACTTTTTAACAAGATTATTGAAGC
>NZ_CAXUBY010000079.1:0-6836 GCF_964249515.1 Eubacterium sp. 3_1_31 | reverse complement strand
CAATCCTTAATAAGAAAGAAAATTCAACCATGCCTGTACATGGTTGAATTATAGCGACTGCCTGTCGCACAAAAAGATGTGCTATCCTTTGCACATCTTATGTTCGTTTATCAAATTTTGTATGACATTTTGGACAAGTAATTGTAATTTCGCCCTTACCTTTTGGTACCCGTAATTCCTGTTTACAACTAGGACATTTATAATACTTATGTGTCTTACGATCCTGAAAACGGTTTTTTTTCTTACGAAACCACATACGAATCGGATACGTCTTCTGCAGATATAAAGTATTCTCTGCACTTCGTTTATATGTTTTACGCGAAAGTATGCGAAACCAACACCAGATAATCAATATTGTAGATAAGTACGTAATCATGCTATTTTGCATGATCATTCCTATCATCGTTACAATGAAATATAAAACAAGAATAGCGAATGACAGTTGGTCAACACCATATCTTCCACGCATAAAATTCTGAAACCATTTCATGTTGAAAACTCCCTTCATCATGTAGGGTATTATATCACTATTTCATTATATTCTCCAGTTTTCCTTCTATATTTGAAAGTTTCACATAATTGTGAAAGAACCTTGTGCTTCTTGTAATTACGAATACACCACAAATACGTATGATAGATATCATCATCTATAAACGCAATTGCATATGCATTGACAATCCCCAAAAACAATGCTATCATAACAACGACAAAAACTTCAGGGTCGGGTGAAATTCCCAATCGGCGGTAAACCCCGCAAGCCGTAACTGGCAGGAACCGTGTGCAATTCCGGTGGCGACAGTATAGTCTGGATGAAAGAAGTATAGTGTCTTTTTGATATTCCCTAAAGGTTTTGTTGAAAACCTTTTTTTGTTGTTTTCACAGCAGAAAAAGGCTGACAAGGATGGCTCTATCAGCCAAAGGAGGAATAACATGTCAGCTTATGTTTCAACAAAAAAACAGATGAGTATGCAAACAATCGCCAAAATCAGCATGCTAGGAGCTCTAGCCTGCGTCTTGATGATGTTTGAAATCCCATTGCCTATCGCTCCACCATTTTATAAGATTGATTTTAGTGAAGTTGTTGTATTAATCGGCGGTTTTGCCATGGGTCCATGGGCAGCAGTTGCCATTGAGGGATTAAAAGTCGTTTTAAACCTTTTATTAAATGGTACGATTACCATGGGAGTTGGTGAATTTGCTAATTTTCTAATTGGCTGTGCCCTGGTCGTACCGGCAACCGTTTTTTATCAACATGAAAAAACAAAGAAAAATGCTTTGATTGGCCTAATCATGGGAACGATCATTATGACACTAGTCGGGGCATTGGTTAATTATTTTATCTTAGTTCCTGCTTATGCCTATTTTATGAGTCCTGCCATTACGATGGAAATCATTATTGGAATGGGAGCTGCTATCTTCCCCAATATTCATGGATTGCTTGGCTTAGTACTTTTATGTGTCGTTCCATTCAATATTATAAAAGGCGTTTTAGTGAGTTCCATCGTCTTTGTTTCTTATAAAAAAGTAGCTCCATTATTAAAACGTTCCTAAGCAAAAAAACGATGTTTTGAAGTGACTTGAATCCCCTTTATTTGGTTAATTATAAACTATGGGGTTGACTTCAAAATAAACATCGTTTTTTTATTTATTGCTTTTCCTTCTTCAAAAATCTTTATACATTATATCTTATACTAACTGTTCTTTTCAAATACCAATTCCTGACAACTCAATTCAAAAGCACACGCTTGTACGATATCGCGTATATAAGCGTTTCTTACATCAATATCCCCAATGATCGTAGAAACGCTCTTTTCTTTAGCTGCTAATGCGCAAGCCGCCTGTAACAACACTTTTCCTAAGCCCTGAGCTCGAAAAGCAGGGTGCACTGCCAAATATCCGATACCACGATACTTTTCACTAGACGTATTTAAAAAGACGATTCCAGCAGGAGTACCATTCACAAACAACATTTGCCGATACGTAAGAGGTTCTTGCTCGATTAGTTCTGTAAATAGCTTGACCGCTGCTTTATATCGCCCATATCGTATAGCATCTTTCCTTATAGAACGATCTTGATTCTGCTCATAACATGCCTGTATCATCTCAATAAATAAGGTATCCTCAACATCTCTGCCATCACGAAGATCTGCTTTTATAGGATAAGCATAAGGTTGACAAATATAACTCTCTTTTTCCTGGGTAATTACAAAATCTGACAATAAAAGACTAGTTTTGACAAGTTCATGATTGCTTTTATCGGAATATAAATGTATTACGATATGTTTCTCATGAATTCTATTACAAGCTTCCTTAAGAAAGCCAACCGCTCTTTCAACAGGTATTTTTTCCAGTGTCAGATATGTCAAATAGCGATTCAGAATTATTCTGCCATAGATTCGTTGCCCTTCTTTTAAAATTAGGCAATCTTCCATATTCAGACTACCTCGGTGAAACTCCTCAGATAATGCTTCATTTTGCGCGTTACTGCTAGCTGCCATATGACATACAGCAAATAGTTCATCCTTTGTTGAAACAATTTTTATTTCCATGAAATTCCCTTCTCATCCACCCATAAAAAAACATGTATCCATTTCTGAATAACATGCTATTTTACACTTGGTTTAAGAAAAGCTTCATAGGGTGGATGTGCATGTCAGATTCAGAAATAAGTAAATCGTTTATCTTCATCGCACATCACCTCACTTTATTATCATAATTATAACATGCTTTTTATGAATCTTCAATGACCTTACCTTGCTACCTTAAAGCAATAAGAAAAAACTTCTTTTTTATCATCAAACATCATGATCTATTCTGTAAGATCGTTTATGTATTATGTATCATCTCTCTTTGATGCAAACACGTAAGATACGATCCATCAGTACAAGCAAAAAAATCATCCAGCCTGTCCACGCAAACATGCCAATCATATCGAAATTCAAACGACATAAATTTAACTCTCGACCAATTCCTTCCTGCATGCCCCCTAGAATCTCTGCCATGACTCCGACCTTAAACGCTAAAGACATCCCTGCTGACAGACTAGCCTCAATGCTAGGACGCAATAAAGGTAAGTATACACGTCGAATTTCATAACTTTCCTTTTCCGGATAAAGTTTCATGACTTCCATTAAATCTTTATCCATATGCAAAAGGGCACTAAATAGATTACTGTATATTACCGGAAACAGAATAAGAAATAAAATCAATATCACTGCAATACTGCGGGCAAAGATAATTAAGACAATTAAGATATAAGAAATATTAGGAACACTTCTTGTTAATAAAAGGAATGGATAAAATAAATCACGGAAGATATGAGAACGATAACTTAAATATGCACAAAACAACGCAAAAAGAAATGCTATAATCAGTCCTGCAAAACCACGCAGCAAAGTAACCTCTAACGTTGTATAGAAAGAAACAGAAAAAACTTGGGTACTCATACGTTGTACCACTTGCCATGGATATGGAACCAGCATATCATTATCCTTTACCATGGCAAAGACTTGCCAAAAAAGTAAAAGAATTGTTGCGGCAGCTATTGTGCGATATCTTTGATGGCGTTTCATTACTTCTTCTCCTTGATAAACAATAAGTCTTCATTATCAACCTGAAATGCTAGTTCCTCTTGTAAATAAGAAATGATTTGTTCCTCACGCAAAATAATAGGTGTTCTATTATGAATCTGCGCCATCGCATCTGAGGCTTCTCCTGTTACAATCACGAATTCTTTTTTTTCGTTATATATTCCTGCCAAGTAGAATAACGGCATGTCTTGTTTACGAATATAAATCTTCTGCTTCCCATTTCCTGTCTTTACCCACTCATAAAACCCATTGCAAGGTATCAAACAGCGTTTCTTTAAATAAGGCGCAAATGTTTTTTTCTGCTCTATTCCTTCCTTACGGGCATTGATCAAACGTTTTCCTTGATACCCTTCCATGCCCCATTTCATAACATCCACATCATAATCATTTTCTCCACGTGTTAATACCAGTGCTTTTTGTGATGGAAACACTTCTTCCCGAGCATATTCAAATAAAGCCTTTTGTTCTACCTTATATTGCAAACGTTGAAAAGGTACACTATCCTCAAAGGCAAAGTAATAACGTCCACACATGATCATCACCTCCTATCTAACCATTAGCTTACAGCAACTTCTTCCTTTTTCAATTTTGCGACTTCTTCTGGTATCCAATCTTCACCATATTCCTGTGCTAACGCCTGTTCATAGTATTGGATAGCCTCTTCCTTCCTATCCGCTTTCGCCAATACTTCTGCCATGCTAGCGAAAATCCAACCATCCTTTCTTCCCAACTGCATCGCTGTTGTAAAGTCACAAATTGCATCTTCTAACTCATCTAATTGGTAATGACACCATCCGGACATCGAAGGATGCATCGCATTCTTAGGTTCTTTTTTTCTAGCCTTTACAAAATATTCAAGGGCTTTTTCATATTCTTGCAGTTGCAAATAATTCCAACCCAACTCGCCATAAGCCCAGCCATCTGCACCAAAACGCTTCAATCGTTTCGATAATACTTCGATTGCCTTGCGTTCCTTACCATCTCGCCCCAGATTCCATGCATATAAATCAAACATATCCATGCCTTGTTCTCCATGCGATAAACAAAACTCACAAGCATTTTCAGCATGTTCATAATCTCCTAAATCACTATAACAACGGGCAAAATGATACATTAACCACATATCATCCTTCTTTTCTTTTTCAGCCCGCTTTAAAAATGCTAATTTCTTTTTCCAATCCCGCTGCTTGTGCGCTATCCAAATCATTTCCTGATAAATCCAATAATGCTCTTTCTCTCGATGAATGGCCTTTTCGTAGTAAGATAATGCACGATCATAATGTGCATTTGCATGCTCCATATCATCTAATAAACGATAGGCATCTCCCATTAGGGCATGTAAGCTCGTATCATCTTTCCCGGCAGCTTCCGCTTTTTTTAAATGTTCTAGAGCATCCTTTGCACGATGTAAAGATATGTACGCATTCGCAATCTGAAATTCCTTCCATGGTTCATGTTCTTTCTCATGGATTTTTTCCAAATATTGAATTTCACTCTCATAATCTTCTTTTTGATGATAGAAATTTGCTAAATCAAAACAAGCGTCACTATCTGGATCTAATTGATAGCTTTTTAAATAATACTCCAATGCCTGCTCCTTTTTATCAAGTGATAGATAACAAGATGCAGCTTGAGCTAAAAGCCATGTATTATTAGGATCGTCCAATAATGCATCTTCAAAGCAATTCACAGCCTGCTCATATTCATGAGCTTCTTTGAAGCACCATCCAATCTCGCCATGAATCCATGCTTCATCAAATCCAAGCTCTAAAGCTGTCAATAACTCCTCCATGCCTTCTTTGATTCTTCCTTGCCGATCATAACAAAAGCCTAGCTGTGAATGCATCCATCCATCTTCCCCAAACTGATGAATACCTTTCAGCAGATAGATTTCCGCCTCTTGATAACGTTCCATATGATTTAATAGCCATCCCATATTTCCATAATAAAAAGGATCATCTAACGCATATATTTTATATTTCTCCAGCAGAATACGAGCATCTTCTAGTCGATTTTCAGCTAGTAGATCCGCAAATTCTTGTTTATAATCCAAACTCATCACCATCCACTTGTTTTCGTATCTTTATTATATCTCAAATAGAAGATAAAGAAAAGAAAAGCGATTTCTCACAGAAACCACTTAACTAAGAATTTGTAAAATACTTCCAGTGACAAGAGCAATTATAAATAATATACCAAGTATACGGCAAATATCCTTTTTATTATCATACATCTTAAATAACACTAGTAATCCCAATCCAGCACTCGTAATCAGTCCCGCAGTTAATGCACCAAAGCTCACAACACCGTCAATAAACAGTTGTGATAAAATAACGCTGGCAGCACAATTGGGAATGAATCCGACAAGCGACGCAAATAAAGGTTGCAAGAAACTTCCAGCACCTAAAAATTGTGCTAATGCTTCTTCACCAAACTCATGAATGATGAAGGATATGATAAAATTCACACAGAAAATAAAGAGAAAGATTTTCAGTGTATGTAAGAATGCAATCGCAAAGATGGATGGATGTTTTTTCTGTTCTTCATCACAGTGCTCATGAATGTCATGTAAAGGATGATTTTCCTTCAAGTGATGCTGTTTCACTAATAGATCTATTAAGTACCCTGAAATGCATCCAATCACCAGTTTTACTGCAATCACCTGCAACAATACATCTAATTGATTAGGTTGCGCAATTAAAATAGGAATAGCTTCATCACTAGTTGATACAAAAACTGCTATCAACGTACCAAGAGTGATAGAACCATTCATATATAAACCACCTGCAATAACAGAAAAACCGCATTGTGGTACAATACCTAGCACAGAACCAACCAGTGGACCAAATCGTCGGGTTCCAGCTAATAAACGTTGCATCTTATCATTGCTTTTATGTTCAAGATATTCCATAAATACATAAGCTGCGTATAAAAAAGGTAGCATACTCAACGTATCATGTAAAACATCAGTTAAAAGATCCTGCATGTTGATTCTCCTTTCGCATCACTTAGCAATTTTACCACTTTTCGATTATTTATACCAGTAGTATGAGTTCTTTATGAATTACTTAAATTAAATCCTATCAGCGAATCAGGCAAGTTGCATCTTTGTTGAAAAAACATGAAATTTGATGCCATTGGTTTCGCTCACATAAGGAATGTGTTTGGATTTCTTTCTCTATATAGAAAAAAACCTGTCCTTCTCAGAACAGGTCTTCCTACCTGGCAACGTGCTATCTTTACTGG
>NZ_CAXUBY010000078.1:0-6997 GCF_964249515.1 Eubacterium sp. 3_1_31 | reverse complement strand
ATATAGCTTAATGAATTCCCAAGAAAGGAAGATATTATTTAATTACCTGTTTCTTGGGTAATTAAATAATACAAGATAAAATTCAAAGAGATAATAAAAAGGCTAAACAGTGAAAAAGAAAGGAAAAACACATGGAAATTCAAGTAGTATATGAGCATAACTTCGCGGATGCTAAAATCGTTCGTCAAGAAGTATTTGTAGAAGAACAAGGGTTCAAGATGGAATTTGATGAAATTGACAATCATGCCATTCATGTGACTTTATATCTAGATAAAGTCTTAGCAGGCTGTGCACGGATGTATGCGGATATAGAAAAAGATGTTATGCGTATCGGGCGGATAGCCTTACGCAAGCCATATCGTAAACAAGGACTTGGCAAGGTACTTGTCGAAAGCTGTGAAGCGTATGGCAAAAAACACAAAGCAAAAGCCTTTGTGCTGGATGCGCAATGTCGTATGCAAGGTTTTTATGAAAGACTTAATTATCAGGTAGATGGAGAAATCCATATGGATGAACATGTCCCACATGTACAAATGCGAAAGACGTTAAAAGACGAACAATCGCATGAAGAGTTTGATTTCAACACATAAATAAAAACAATGGTGAAAGCAGGTTTTGATACACCTTGCAGTATATGGAGAAAATAAAAAGATGAATAAAAATTGATCTTCTTGTGATAACATTATGAACATAAAACAGTATTTAAAAACCTAAATTTATCGCGCATGCAAATGAGGATAATATAACGATCAATCTTCGCGGCGAAACAAAAGGATATTAAGAAAGCCACATAAGCCGGCAAGAAAGGCATACAAACTCTCTATCCAGGGACTATACGAGAGGATATCGGTAAAGGTATGCAGATGAAATAAAACGGAAAACGCGTATTGAAGACAAATAAAAATAGAAAGGGCCAGAACTAGTTTCTGGTATTTTTTCATGTTGATCACCTGTTTCTACTCTATGAAAAGCCAAAGGAAATATGAATGAAATTCCTATGCGACGCATAAATTAGGATGAGCAGGAAGGGAGCAGATGCAGCATGAAAACAAAAATCATCGCTGGTATCGGTATTGCGATACTAGCAGTCGCACTCATCTTTACCATGAAACCAAAATCCTTCAGTGATGAATTTGCGCAGACCATGAAGGATATGGACTCTTACATCTTACAAGGAAATATGGAAATCACAAAAGGTGAGGATGTGAAAGCCTATGCGTTGGAAGTTGGCTATGAGAAAGGTGAAAAAGATTATTTTAAGGTTTCTTTAACAGATAAGGAACTGAATCAGGAACAAATCATACTACGCAACGACGCAGGCGTCTTCGTTGTGACCCCAAGCTTAAATCAAGTGTTTAAATTTGAAGGTGATTGGCCGATGAATTCACCAAAGCCATACTTATTGCAATCAATAGCGGACATCGTCAAACAAGAAAATGCCACAATAAAAAAGCAGAAGGATGGAACACTGGTAAGTGCTAAGGTTAGCTATCCCAATAATAAAAACTTTGATCATGAGGATATCATGTTTGATAAAAATGCCAAACTTAAGTGGCTTCAAATTTATAATAAAGATAATACCTCTGAATTAAAAATTGTCTTTACGAAATGTGAATATGATGCCAAGATCAAAAAGGATTATTTCAAAGCACCTGCCGTTATAGAAAAGAAGGCGAGTGCCAGCGTCATCAGTGAACAGGATTTACCACTATATCCGGTACAGGTATTTTCATCGGAACTGAAAAGTGCCAATCAGATGAAGGTTAATGGTGAAGTGAAACATGTTTTAGAGTATCATGGTGATAAAAATTTTACCGTTGTCGAAACCAAAAAAGAGGTGCCTAAAGATACACAAACGGTCATCATGCCGGGAGAGATGATTGATGCAATGGATGTTGTGGGATTTTATGATGGAAATCATATGAGTGTGGTATATGATGGTGTCGAGTTCTCCGTATTCTCCGATGAGTTGGGTCCGGAAGAAATGATGGAGGTTATCAACAGCATGCAGGTGGCTGTGATGAAATAATGATCAAACGGGGAGATGTATATTATGCAGATCTGTCACCTGTCATTGGCAGTGAACAAGGTGGGGTACGGCCGGTAGTGGTCGTGCAGAACGATAAGGGAAATCGTTATTCTAAAACAATCATCATTGCGCCGATTTCAAAAAAGATGTCAAAACCGCCAATTCCTACACATGTGATTTTCAGTGATGATTCATTGAGCTATGTGTCCATGATCTTATGTGAACAGCTGCGGACGATAGATAAGAAACGATTGGGGCAGTGGATTTGTACATTAGATGATAAAACAATTGAAAAAATAAATAAAGCAATACGTGTGAGTCTGGCATTATAGGGAGTGTGAAGGCACTCCCTTATGATATGAAAACGGCACTGTTGATGAAGATGGAAGGTATGACAATGATGATGAAGAGGGGAATTTTCACATGATATATAAAACATTAAAAAAATTAAAAAAAATTTAAAAAAGCTGTTGACAGAAAAAAAATCAGATGGTATTATATACGGGCACTGGCGGTAACAAAGCTGTCAGTTAAATATACAAGGTCCAGTGGTGTAGTGGTTAACATGCCTCCCTGTCACGGAGGAGATCGTGGGTTCGAGTCCCATCTGGACCGCCATTTTTGCAGATGTAGTTCAATGGTAGAACACAGCCTTGCCAAGGCTGATACGGGGGTTCAATTCCCCTCATCTGCTCCATCAATAACTACGTACTCTCATGAAAATGAGAGTTTTTTTATGCTTGTTTATGAAAGATGAGGGGAATTTTTGCGGTCCAGATGGGTTTTAGGGCGTGTTTGGTCTATTTTTGTTGGGAGGCATGTTGTAATCAACGTGTTTTTTTATGTGGTTGATTAAGAAAGTATGAATTATATGGCGCTGCTATGTCAGCACGAACCCCCGTCATAAGCAAATAGCTGTAACCAGCGTTCTAGGATAAGATTTATTGCGAAATATCATTTTTTTAGATTAAATGCGTAGAACTGGCAAATTCTGTGCTAAAATAAAAACAGCATCATCAAAAGGGGGAAGGAATATGAAAAAAGTAATATTCGTCATGCTGATTGTATGTCTGTTAGCTGCTTGCTCACCATCATCAAAAAAAGGGCCTATCGAAGTGAGTGCAGCGGAGGTTCTTGAGAAATTAAGTGACGAAAGAGAGAATTCATTTCTATTATATGTGATAAGCGATGACTGTTACTCCTGTGATGAATATCAAAAGGTCATAGAGGAAATAGAAAAACAACAGCCGTTTGAAGTGTATTATCTGCATATAAACCTAAAGGAAAAGGATGCAGATGTAAAGAAGATGTTAGATGAATTAAAAGTTACGACCGGTGTTTTGCGCCAGTTACCAACAACCTATTATTTTTATCAGGGGACGTTGCAGGCCGAAAACAGGAAAGAAGGATATTTAGAAAAGAAGGATCTGATAGCATGGCTGAAAAATTTACATATATTACATTAGATGAAGAACCGGAAACGGTTGTATCTACCAAAGAAGATATTTGTGCGCAATTAGAATCTTTGGGTATACAACGTGGTATGGTGATTTTGGTCCAGGCGGATATGAAAAAATTAGGTTATCTCATAGGTGGTGAACAGATGCTGATTGAGGCATTGATGGAAACAGTTGGCTATGAAGGAACTATCGTTATGCCGACTTTTACACCACAGATGGCTGATCCAGCCTGCCAAAAGAAACACATTGCCCGTATGTATTGGGAGGATGTGCGTCAGCATGCCTTGCCCTTTGATAAAAAATTAAGCGCACCCGAAAAAGCAGATGCGCTCATTTATCAGTTTTTACGCAATGAAGGCGTAGTTCGTTCATATCATCCATTATATAGCTTTGCGGCTTGGGGAAAATACGCCAAAATATTATGTGATAAGCATCCTTTGCACTTTGGTTTAAATCAGGATTCACCATTAGGTAAAGTATCTGAATTTAATGGTTATGTCGTACTTTTGGGCTGTGATTACAATGACTGTGTCATGTTTCAATTAGCCCGCTATCATGGAGAACAGCTTCCTATTAAACTTATCAGTGCTCCGATTGAAAATAATTCACGTGTACAGTGGAAAGATATGCTAGAACTTGATTTCACGAAACAGGACATGGGAGAAATCGGTGAAATCATGGAAGATAAGAGTGTCGTAAGAACGACTTACATAGGTACGGCAAAGTGTCGTTTCTTCTCTAGCAGAGAAGCTGTCACCTTAGCAAGCTCCTATTTTCATATTCATAATGATGAAATAAGTATGTTAGAAAATTGATTAAGCATGTCTTCATCTTCCTGCGTGAAGCGAGAAGGTGAATAAGAGTCAATGTCCAAAACACCCAGCAGGGTGTTTTCTTTTACTAAGGGAATTACTATTTCAGAATTACTTGCACTGTCACAGGCGATATGGCCGCTAAATTGATGAACATCATCTACACGCAGAATCTTGCGTTTTACAGCTGCTGTTCCACATACTCCTTTTCCCATTGGGATATGCATGCAGGCGACTTTCCCCTGAAAAGGGCCAAGTACCAATTCATCATGTTTATATAAATAAAATCCAGCCCAGCTAATATCGGGTAAGTATTGATATAATAAAGCAGCTGCATTTGCCATATTGGCAATTTCATCATGTTCATCCATTAATAAGCCACGCAGACTCGTTAATAAGGTTTCATATTCATTGTTCATCATTATACTACCTCCATGACAGTATCGTATCACATTTTTCATAAAGCGGAAATGAAAAAAGCATGTTCTGTGCAAGATGATGGATAGCTAAAAAAGATAACTTAGGATAAGTGCGTAATGCTGTTTAATAAATGGCTGTATCATTGGATCTTCATCATAAAAAAGTATATGTTTGTATCTTTATTCATACTTCTTATCTATAGAGGCCCCCAGAAAATGGGGCATAGAAAAAAGATAAGCTCTATTCACAGAGCTCATCTTCCATTTTACTAAATTTTGTATAGGCTTTTGAGATGTTCTTCTCAGAATCAGAGGTCATCTTATACCAGCCTTGTTCTTTCATCATTTCATAAACCTTGCGCTGTTGAGCAGAAAGATCTTGATATAGCGTATCTACTTCTTTAAAAAGTTCTTCATTACTTACTTCCTGTGAAAAAGTGTTGTATTCACTCTTCATATGTTTCAAGGTTATTAACAGGTTGGTCGCAATCTCTTTATCGCTGTAATTATTAGTTGATCCACTCATTCTTTTACCTCCTTTTGCAAAAGTTCTACCATTGTATGATAATGCTTAGCAAGATTCGTATTGACCTCCTCAAAGCAGGTTTTCACTTCTTCGTTTTGAATCATTGTGACATCATTGGTAATTCTTTTGTTTAAGACAAAGGTCTGATCCAGCAGGTCTTCTAAATATAAGACATCTTTAGGTGTTAACATAGCATCACACGCATGAAACATTGCTCATGCTTCTCCTTTCATTTCTAGTATGGGAAGAGATTGAAAATGTATTCTATGATTTTTTATGATATTTTGCTATAATAAAAAAACGTTAGGAGGCAGACATGGAATTACAAGAAAATCAATATGTATATATTCAAAGTTATAAACATGATGGCAGTCTGCATCGGACATGGGCAATGGGATACGTGCTTGAGGCAAATGAAAAACGTATCGTTGCTGTCACGAATCGTACTTTGGTAAGTGAATCAGACGGTCGTAAGTGGGTGACCAGAGAACCGGCAATCTGCTTTTTCTATCCAGATAAATGGTATAATGTCATTTGCATGATTCGTAAAACCGGCATTCATTATTATTGCAATCTAGCATCGCCTAGTATTTATGATGGTGAGGCAATTAAGAATATTGATTATGATTTGGATGTGAAGGTATCGCCAACAGGAAAAACGATGTTGTTAGATGAGGATGAATATGAACAACATGCAAGGGAAATGGCATACAGCAAAGCGTTGGATCGTGCAATTCATAAAGGACTGGATCGTTTGATGGTGGATATTCGATTGCGGAATTCGCCTTTTGAACATCATGAAATTAATGCATTGTATGAGCGATATTTGGCATGTATGGAGTTGGAGAAGAAGCAGTGATTTCAAAACTGTGAACTGGTAAGTATAGGTGACTTATTGTAACGCAGCAATAACATAACCGATATTATATAGATGACGTTTGTGATGCAGGTGGTGGATGCTTGATCTTGCATTAAAAACTTGAAAGAATTAGGTAAAATAAAAACAGCAATATAAAAAAATGAAAAAACTAAAAATTATCGTTGACATCGAAAATAAAGTGTTGTATTATATACGAGCGCTAAGCGAAAGCAAAGTGCAAATCGGTCTTTGAAAACTGAACAGGAAACGTCAATTTCAATGAAAAAGAGAAGTAATTCTCGGATAAACAAATAAGGAAAAAACGTTAGTAAACGTTTTGAGCTAAATCAAATGGAGAGTTTGATCCTGGCTCAGGATGAACGCTGGCGGCATGCCTAATACATGCAAGTCGAACGAAGTCTTTAGGAAGCTTGCTTCCAAAGAGACTTAGTGGCGAACGGGTGAGTAACACGTAGGTAACCTGCCCATGTGCCCGGGATAACTGCTGGAAACGGTAGCTAAAACCGGATAGGTATGAGGGAGGCATCTTCCTCATATTAAAGCACCTTCGGGTGTGAACATGGATGGACCTGCGGCGCATTAGCTGGTTGGTGAGGTAACGGCCCACCAAGGCGATGATGCGTAGCCGATCTGAGAGGGTGAACGGCCACATTGGGACTGAGACACGGCCCAAACTCCTACGGGAGGCAGCAGTAGGGAATTTTCGTCAATGGGGGGAACCCTGAACGAGCAATGCCGCGTGTGTGAAGAAGGTCTTCGGATCGTAAAGCACTGTTGTAAGTGAAGAATGCCACATAGAGGAAATGCTATGTGGGTGACGGTAGCTTACCAGAAAGCCACGGCTAACTACGTGCCAGCAGCCGCGGTAATA
>NZ_CAXUBY010000077.1:0-7457 GCF_964249515.1 Eubacterium sp. 3_1_31 | reverse complement strand
CCTACCTTCTTCATAGGAAAACCCTATGATAATTTAGAGCGTTTTTTCTTTAAACCCTACGTTAATTTAGAGCCCCAAAAAAGATGGGCATCGTTATACCATGCCCATCCATTTAGAATTAGACATAAAACGCAGTATTACGCTTCATTGTCAGTTTCTTTTTTACGTTTCATCATTACTACTACAGCACCTGCTCCAGCAATTAACATCGTGCCAGCCAATAAACCGGTATTCGTAGTATCACCAGTTTGTACTTCTTCTTCATCCTTCTTTGTTTCATCAGGTTTGTTAGTTTCTGGTTTTGTAGTTTCCCCTGGTTTTGATGGCTCAACTGGTTTTGTTGGATCATCTGGTTTTTCTGGGGTATCCGGTGTATCCGGTGTATCCGGTGTATCTGGAGTATCTGGAGTATCTGGATCATCTGGTTTTGGAGCTTCTGCGGCTTTCAAATCAGTAATTGCTTTTGTTAATGCGTTTTGAGCTTTTTCGATTTGCTCAGCAGATGCATCCTTATCATCCAATACCTTTTGTGCATCAGCTAATGCTTTCTCAAAGATCGACCAGCTTTCTGCAGTATATTCGTCTTTATTGAATCCTGCAGCATCGTTCACAAGTTTTCTCAATGCTTCTTTTCCTGTTTCTGGGTTCACAGGAGGTACTTCATTGATTTCTTCCAAAGCATCTATAGCTTTTTGCAGATTTGCAATTGCTGTATTTATATCTTCAAGCGTTGCATCCTCATTCGCATCCACATCTTTCGCTGCTTTTAATGCTTTCGCAAAATCAGCCCAAGTTGCTTTTGTATAGTCTTCCTCTTTTAATAGTTCAGCAAATACAATTTTTGCTTTCAAGATTGTCTTATCAACTACACTAGGAGTCTTCTTTTCCAGTTTATCTTTTGCCGTATTCAATGCTTTAATAGCATTATCTACAGCAGTCTGATCAACTGTTTCAGATTGATATGCATCCTTAGCTGCTTGCAATGCTTTTGCAAAGTCTTTCCAGCTTTCAGGTGTGTATTCTTCTTCTTTCAGCTTAGCTGCTTCATTGATTGCTGTTTCCAGTTTAGATTTATCTACAGTAACGACAGGCTTATTCTCTTTACCATAGAAACGGATTTCAGCCATTGAAGCATATGCATTCATAGTATCGCCACCTGTACTTAATGCAATGAACTTCACATATCTTCCAGATGTATCTACAAATGCAGCTCGCTGCCAATCTCTACTACTTAAGTATTTTCCATCGTTATCAAATTCAAATACACCTACAGATTTGAATTCTTTGCCATCTTCACTAACTTGAATTTCTGCTTTAAGGATATCGCCATTAGCTCCGCCTTTACTCTGACGAGGCAGGAAGGTTACATTGCTAAGTGTATAATCCTTGCCTAAATCAAATACAATATCCTGAGGCATTTTTCTTTCATCTGCTACTAGATAGTTTGTATGCCAATAAGAACCCTCATTGTAGTCTAAGACATTAATAGCTGCTCCATCTTCGCCATCATCAGCTGTGATTTCGCTTGAAACACTCTTAACAACTACACCATCTTTGTTATTGCTAGCTTCTTTGTTAATCAGCAGTTCTTTATCCAATGGTTTTACTTCTAATCCAGTAATCGCATTCAAGATACTTGTTGTTGCACTATCCACCTGTGATTTTGTATAATTTCCATCCTTCAACATATCTGCAGCCGCATTCAGAGCGTCTGTTAATACTTTGTAAGAATCTTCTGTATACAGAAGGCTGCTATATTTATTACCTTTTTCAATTGCCGCCATTAAATCAGTCGTATTGACACCTTCTTTTACAGTTAATTCATAAGATGCCTTTTTGCTAGGATCTGTGATCGATGTAACTGTAATTGTTGTCTTACCAGCCTTTAATGTACGTACAAGGTATGAAATATTTGTGCTTTCACCAGTCATAATAATACTTGCAACACTAGGATCCGAGCTTTCAACCTTATAGTATTGATTAGCAGGTGCGTTAGGTTCTGTTGTAACTGACGCTTTAACAGGACTGATTTCATCTTTGAATAATTCAGTCGCATTTGCTTTATCTAAAATAACTTCTTTAACACTTACTTTGTCTGCATGAACGAATTCCAGCTCTGATATAGACATATATTTGCTTGAAGCACCTTCAGCAGCAAATAATTCAATATCGACATTCTTAACTTTTGTATCTGCTTTTGCAGGAGCATAAGCATATTCTAACTGTTTGCCGGTGATTTCTTTTTCTTCTTTAGAATCATCGGCATAAGTGATCGTATATTTCACCTTGCCAACCGCACCATTTCCTAAATTCGCACGGTTGAACAACTTGATATTAGATAATGTCTGTTCTTCTTTCAAGGCAGCATGTAATGTTAATGGAAGTGTTACATATTCTTCATTAAAGTTAGAGCCTTTGATGTCCCAAGCTAAGTCAAATCCAGCGCCACTGCCGCCATCAGCTTTGTTACCGTTAAACAATCCGTCAAATTTCTTTTCATTGATCATTTTTTCAACGTTTGTACCATCATCTGTTGGCAAGAACTCATTTGTAATTGTCATTGTAACGTCTTCTTGTTTCAATGTTACATCTTTAACCGCTGGTGCATCAGGAATTTGTGGTTCTTCGTTAATCTTAGCTTTCACTGTTGAATAGTTTGGTCCAATTAAGATGCCGTTTTCAATCGTTAAGAAAGAATCAGCCGCTTTTGTCTTCAAATTAATATCCTGTTTTGCAGTCATTGTGATAGTTGCCAAGATATGGTTACCACTTGTTAAAGGCTTGTCACCTCTGTTCATGAATGCCAAGTTCAATAAAGCACCTGTTCCATCATCGAATGGTGTATCAATACTCATATTCTCCATAGAAGCGATATATGGATTCTGGCTTGTCTTCACATCTTTGATCATAGCTGGGTCATAGAAAACTAATGCTCCTAACCCATTGACATTCTTCATACTATCGCCATAAATATCAACGGTGAATTTTTCCCCGGCTTTTACAGATTCTACACTAGGGATGAATAGCATGTTACCTGCTACATTACCCGTTTTCTTAGTTCCGCCATCTAACTGGAACATTGTAAATGCATAATCATAAGCATCATATACATCATTGTAGTTAATGTCAGCACCATGTGCCTTGATCTGTGCATCAAAGGTTGTCTTTTGGAAGTATTTAGATCTACCGATATACTGGCTCATATTTGTATAATCGCCTTCGGTTACGGTAGGTTTTTGTAAACTACTTCCTACAGCAAAGCCTTTGCTTCCATCAGCTTTATAAACATAAAGACCGTTACTTGCGAAGAATTTACCATTAGATTCAACTACATTCAGTTTTACATAACGTGCTGTTTTACCAGTTAAATCAACTGTTTTTACACTGTCTTGAATGCTGTCACCCTTTGTATAACTCCAAGGATGTTCTGCACCATTTTGAACTTTGATCCAGTTCCAGCCATCCATACTAATGGAAACATCCAATTGATGTACCGTACCATTAGAACCTGTTCCTACAGTACCTGATCCATCATTCGCATCCCCACGAGGATAGTATTCAAACTTATCAAGTGGATACGCTAAGCCCATATCAATAATAAGATCTTTGCCGGTTGCATCCCCTGTGGAATGGAACATCGTATTGAAGTTTTTATCATTTGCATGCGCTATTTTACCCCACTGATCGCCATACTCCCATTTGATGCTTTGTTCTGGCACATTTCTCCATGGGTCTTCTAAAGTTGTAACTTGTAATTCATTACTCCATTCAGAATAACCTTCTGCATTTCTTGAACGGATTTGATACGTATGTGCAGAATGATAGTCTAAGTTTTTATCTAAGAAGCTAGTTTCAGTACCAACGCTGTTAATTACGCCATCCGCCTTAAGTTCATAAGAAGTAGCTCCATCAACAGCAGTCCAATTTAACTGAATGCTTGTTGGTGTTAATGATTCATTGTCATAGCTTAATTCAGGTGCCGCTAAATCTTTATTAACTTCGTCTTTTGAGAAATCTGCTTTATTTTCAAAACCTTCAATGACTAACGTCTGTTCATTGCTAGCAACATCTGTTTTAGCAAATTTAACATACAGTTTAGGATTTACTGTGATGTCAACTTTGAAGTTTTCAGTATCTTTTGTATATTTGTTCAGATTAGGTGCATCGTTATAGAAATATACATTTCCGCTAGCTTTATCAAATTCTTCTTGAGAAGTAACTTTTTTAAGTGCTAATTCACTGCTTCCATTTTTCGCAGTTACTTTTGTAGGTTCTTTTGATACATTTACGACAAAGGTAGTGTTGCGGTTGCTATTGTATCCTGTATAGCTGCCTACAGATTTTTCTGCTTTCAAAGTAGCTGTTGTGCCTTCTACATTCGATGTGAATTTTGTTGTGACACTTCCACCGTAAGATACTTCTTCTTTATTGCTATTGTCAATGTAGTTTCCATCATCTTCATAAAGTGAGAAGCTTGTAGAGCCTGCCGGCCAGAATTCAACAACACGTTTTGTCTTATCCAAACCATTTTTATTGGTATCAGAAATAGGCTGTGGGTTGTTGTTTTCTTCATACATAGGAACGATAGAACCGTTTTTAACAAATAATGGCAGTTTCCAAAGTGGTGCATCAAAACCATTCAAAGTTTGTCCACCTTTGTACTGTTTACCAGTAAAGTAATCAATCCAGATTTGATTTTTATCTGGCAGGTAGATACCGTTTCTGACATCGTTTCCATTTTCATCACTCTTCTGATTTTCATAAATAGGAGCTACTAGGAAACTGTCACCATACATATACTGATATTCTGTATTACGTTTGTTATAGGCATTTCCTTCATTAGGATATTCCAAGAACATCGCACGAATCATAGGCAAACCATTCGTAGCCTCTTTTGCCAAAGTATATGTATAAGGCATCATTTCAGCTTTCATTTTCAAATACATTCTGTTGATTGGAGTATATGGGTCACCATTATAATATGGTTTTTTAGCACGGTTTCCCCAACCATCCATATCAAGCATCTGTGGAGTGAATGCTTTCCACTGATAGTCACGTGTAGAAATGATATCTCCGCCACCGAAGATTCCATCCATGTCACTACCTATATTTGGATTACCGGATAAGCTCTGTCCAATATAAGTTGGAATGTGGAAACGGATATATTCCCAATCGCCACCAGTCTGATCCCCTGTCCAAATACTTCCATAACGCTGTGTACCAGCCCAACCATCTAAAGTAACAATGTTTGGTCTGTTATTAGTCTCAGTTACGATATCATACGCACGTGAGATACCGTCAAGTCCAAACGAATAACCCGAACCAACCCAAGCAACATCGGTTTTCAGCGTAGTGATACCGCCTTTTTTAACTTCTTTATCAAAATCACGAAGTTTTTGATATTCCAGTGTTGAACTTGTTGAAGGAGTTAACTGACTCTGCGTCCAAAGACCGGTTGTAACACCTTTGGAAGTTGCATAATCTGTAAACTCTTTCAAGTTTTGTACGTTAGCATCAATTGCTTTTGTTTTTTCTTCCATGGAACCGCCTGTGTATTCATAGCCGTTTTGACCATAACCACAGCCATATCCATCATTTGGAAGGAACCAACCTAATGGCATATCCGTATCTTCATGTCCATCAATAACAGCGCGGGCAGAGAATTTATAAATATCCTCTGTTGTTCCTTCTTTTGCATTAAATTTATCTGTCATAGTCGATGGACCGGTACCATTGAGGGTTTCTGCATATGCATCTGGTTTTAAGATATATCCATCTGTTAAACCATTTTCCCAATATTTCAAGCCATCTTCCAATTTCCAATACGTATGTCCACCGGTTTTACCATTTTTCAAGGTAGCATCTGTTTGCTCAGTTGACCAGCCATCACGATTGTAACAGTTCAGATGCCCTAAGTAGAAAGCATATTCCGGTAATAAAACAGCATTTCCGGTAACTTTATAATAATCCTTAAGCAGTTCTTCTGCTTTTTTAGCATTATCGTTTGCATCAGAAATAAAGTAATACGCATCAAATTCTTTTTCATCATGAGATGCGATAACTTCCTCACTATTACTATTCTGGAAATCGTAAGCTCCTGTTTTAAAGGTATTTCTTAAAACACCATAACCTTTTGTTGACCAGTAGAATGGATTCGGAGATGATACACTGCCATCTACCCATGTATTATCAATAGCAATCTTGATAACCTGCCCTTTATGTGAGAAACGACCATTCTGTGTACCGCCGCCATAGAAATATTCATCAGCGGAAGCAGCCAGTTTTTGGCTTGTTTTACCTGATGCAATTGTAAGTGGTTCACTTTCTTGCATAACAATAGTGCCATCTGCTCTTTTAACTGTCATCAAGCTCGTTGTTTTGTTAAATTCAATAATCGTATTACCAGCACTGATCTTTAAAATATCACCATCGGTAACAGTAGCTTCTGGCTTTGTATATTCATCTGAATCATCAGGCTGTTGCTGAATTTTACCGATATGATCTTTACTGTTAGGTGTTGCATATTGATCAAACTTACCTGAAGGATCAATATTAAATCTGAAGATGCCATTTTCAAGGAATGTTATTTGTCCTTGATAACCATTCTCATATGTGATTACAATTTTGTTTTTCCCAGTTTTTTCAACTTTCGTGATTGCCCCTAAGGCCGCATTTGTTTCTTCTGCATGCACCTTTAAAATATTGAAATTACTGGAGCAAACACCGCTGAAAGCTAAGACGGTTGCCAGGGATGCTGGCCCTATCTTTTTCAATATAGATTTTTTCTTCATATTCCTTCCCATAAATTCCTTTCCATTATTAAAATATGAATATCATAGTCGTTCTCCATAACACCTCCCTTTATTTCTGCATTATTGTTCATGTTTCAAATCTTATACTTTTTGATACAATCTGATAAAAGTCTAAAACCCTGCTTTTTTTCAGGTTATTTTCTTTCAATGTATAAAAAAACAGTTAATTTCAAGTTGAAATTAACTGTTTAATAAAGTATAAGTTTTTATATACGCGGTAACTGTTCATGAACAATAAAACAGATATCCACCTCATCACATCAGAAATGACATAGAATGCATCTGACAATATTATTTTAGTTCTTTGTAAAATCAATGTAAACCCTTTCTGTTTGTAATTTTGATTATTCTTTTTACACTTTTTAGTTATGAAGATGTAAATAATGTAAATGTAACAAATGTAATTTTCGCGAAAATAGCAATAAATTCCTTATCGTTTGTACCTTCTTTTTATAGGAATATATACTTTTTAATAGCTGCCTTAATTTAGTTTTCCATAAAAAAAACTGCAACTTATCAGATTTATCCGATACCTTACAGTATAAAATCTTTCCTTAGTGATTTTTAATGGATATCTAAATTATCGTAGGGATAAGCGATACCTCTAAATTATCATAGGGTTTCGTAAAAGGTTGGCTCTAAATT
>NZ_CAXUBY010000076.1:0-7630 GCF_964249515.1 Eubacterium sp. 3_1_31 | reverse complement strand
AAAAAAGAGTAAAAATCGAATTATCCGCATAAACACAGGGATTTTAAGCAATATGAAACAAAAAATAAAAGAATTTTACCACTAATTTACTACGAATGAAAGAACCTTGATACGACAGAGAAAACAGCATAAATAAAGGCAAAATTGGCATTTCATACAGAATATGAGATGTCTTTTTTGTTGCTGTAATACAGTATAACTATTCTTTTTCTGCTTGATTATTAATCATTTTTTAGGACATGAATTGTCAAGAGCTTGTTGCGTAGCAATGTTTACACTCTTGATAATTTATGGAATAAAAAATATTCTGACAGATACTAGAAAAGTGATGACTACTCAATTTTCTAATGATATAATATGATAAATAATAATAGATAAACTTGAAGTGATTAAGGAAGTGTATGCCATGAAAAAATTTTTGAAAATAATGTTAATCATAATTGGAGCGATTTCTTTGATTTTTGTAGCTCTGATAGGGATTGGGTTATTTGTTGATGTTGAATATGATGACCATATTGAAAATGGTCGTTATACTTATGTTCCGGAAGAAGAAAATAAAGATAATGAATACGTGGAATTTACGATAAATGATTATGATAAAAATAATGCCAAGCTTGTATATTATGACACGATTGAAGAAGCTATTCAACTTTCCACTTTGAATGCTGAAAATGAGGAACTTTCGGTTCCTGCTGATTTTCTTAATCATGTTGATGAAACCTTGCATATATGGCAAGGCAAAAAATATGATACGATTTTCTATCGGGCTGGAAATGATAACGATGATATTCAAGGCTTAGTAATGGCTCGTTGTAAAAAGCAGATACAGAATGGGCATACACAATACGCATTTATAAATGCTACACCGGTTACAACGAAACGAGATAGAATTTTGTTAGATGATATTACAGAGCTTATTCACTCTTCTTTGAAATTAAGTGATTTCCAACAAGACTTAAACCCCGATTATCCAAGCAAGCGTTTTGTTTACGGCTATGCACATGATAAAGAAATCTATTCATTGGAAGTAGAAGGACAAAAACCGGACGGTGTAATTGAAATCAATGTATATGACAGAGTCATGTATCTATGGTATTACAATGACTTACAAAGTAACAAAAGAGGTGACTGTTTAAGCTATTCGGTAGATGTACCTAAATAAAATGACATTTTTACATAATACTATATTATTAGTTAGGCAGACGGAGTGATCCAGACACGGTGGCAGGAAAATCTTTCAGATTTTTCTGCCATGTCTTGCAAGTGGCTGGTTTACTTCGTCTGTGAGCGAGCCTGTGGCGAGCGAAGATTAAGCCCCCGTTATCTAACAAGGGGGGCACAAAAAACAAAAGACACTATACACTAACAGGCGGAAAACGCTGTATTTACAAGGCAAAACCGCATTTTATAAGATGTGATATAAAAAGTATCTATTTCACAAAAGAAAAACAATAAATTTAAACATTATAATATTTTAATTTTTGTGGTAATGATATGCAAACTTTTTAGGAGGGAAGATATGGATTGTAAAATGACTGATATTATTGCTATTATTTCAAGTATCATTGCTATTGGTTATTCAATTTATTCCATAATTACTAAAAGTTATATTCGTCAATACAACCTTGAAAAATTTGAACATTTTTCTTTAAATCAGAAGAAAGTTTGTATTGTTTTCAATTTTATTATGACACTTATAATTGGGATAAGTGGGGTGTATATATTGCTATTATACTTATTCTAATGGGATTGAAAGCATTTATGTAGCAAATAGCAAAATTTTATAAGTGAAACGAGGTACTCTATGGAAAAAAAGGAACTTATCAAACTATATTTACAAAATGTGGATAAAATGTTTGGATATGCCAACATGAACGCATATATTGATGAGCGATTAAAGAAGTATACGAAATACTGTCAAAGTAAAAAGCCAGAAGAACAGATTATTATATGGCTGAAATTATTGCATAAAAATTTCGGAAAAAAGATTGTTTATTTAGGAAGTTACTTAGCATTACAAGAAAAGGATATGAGCTATTTAAATAATGCGTTCAATTCGGCAGTAACATGGGGACAACTCACAATAACAAACAGCGGTTGCGACCATTCCATTCACGCTTGGAATATTTTACCACATATATTCTGTGCAAACCGCTTTCGTGACATTGAAAAAATATTTCCAAAAGAAAACGGACTTAGTAAGAATGGGTTAAAGTCTGCATGCAGTATCACAAATTTAGTGATGTATCTGTATTATCAAGAACCTATGTGGAAACAATATGTGATTGATGAAAGTAAAGAATTTCTTCAAAATAAACATACAGCAGAAGAAAAAGCTGTGATAAACGGTTTCCTTGCACTAATAGAAAAAAATTGGGAAAAATTCTCATTGGAATTGGCTAATCTCTGTAAAGCACATAGAAAATCAAAAGATTATGGAGAAAATCCATTTACAAGAAAAATTTCCTTTTTTGCATTTGGATTGTATAACTTTGCAAGATACTTGTATAGAGAAGAAGTTAAAAATATTACACTTCCTCAAAATGAATTTTTATTTGAGGATTTTAGAATTTATCAAGAAAGCACTAGTTGTCAAATAGGACAACCGTTTTGCATTTTTGAAGAACCGTTATTATTGTTGAATGATTTTGAAAAAATTGATTTACCGATTATGTATTTAACAGCAGGTAAAAAAAGAGTTTTGGATATTGAAAATTATAGGCAAGAAGTGGTAAAGAAAATACAAGCACTTCATAGCAATCAGAGCAGTTAGTCTTAGGATTGACTGCTTTTTCTATACGGATTTTTAATGATAGGCAATTATCAGTAAATGGTAGTTGCCTTTTTTGATTGGAGGAATTAAAGAATGAATGATAAAAACTTTATTGAAGAATTAAGACAAAAGCGTGAGGAATACGGAGTAACACAAACAAGGCTTGCTGTTGCTTGTGGTATCAGCCGTGAATATTACAACCGCATTGAAAAAGGGAAACAGCCATTGAATGACGAATTAAAAGGAGTCATAGAAAAACAGATTGAGCGTTTCAATCCACAAGAACCACTATTCCTGTTGATTGATTACTTCCGTGTTCGCTTTCCTACTACGGACGCATTGGCGATTATCCGTGATGTATTACAACTAAAACCCGATTATATGCTTTATGAAGATTATGGAAAATACGGATATGAAAGCAAATATGTTTTAGGCGACATCAATGTCATGTGTTCCATGCAAGAGCATTTAGGTGTTTTATTGGAACTGAAAGGCAGAGGCTGTCGTCAAATGGAAAGTTATCTATTGGCACAGGAACGCTCATGGTATGACTTCATGCTTGATTGTTTAACGGCAGGTGGTAAGATGAAACGGCTTGACTTGGCAATCAATGATAAAGCAGGAATATTGGATATTCCAAAGTTAAAGGAAAAATACAAGGCTGGCGAATGTATCTCCTACTTTCGTATGCAGAAAGATTACAGCGGTACGGAAAAATGTGGTAGCGATTTACCAAAGAATACAGGAGAAACCTTATATCTCGGTTCAACAAGCAGTGAATTATATATGTGTGCTTATCAGAAAAATTATGAGCAGTATGTCAAGAATAGCATAGAAGTTGAAGATACGGAGATTAAGAACCGCTTTGAAATACGCATGAAGAATGAACGAGCCTATTATGCGGTTGTAGATTTACTGACTTATCGGGACGCTGAACGCACTGCTTTTTCTATCATCAATCATTATGTCCGCTTTGTTGACAGAGAGGACGACAAGCCAAAAAATCAATGGAAAACAAATGATGATTGGGCATGGTTTGTAGGGGAAAACAGAGAACCGATACGCTTAACTACAAAGCCAGAACCTTATACTTTACAAAAAGCGTTGCATTGGTTACAAAGACAGGTTGCACCAACCATAAAAATGGTACAGGCATTAGACAGAGAAAATCATACAACGATACTAAAAGATATGATTGAACAGGCAGAACTTAAAGACAAGCATAAACACTTATTACAATTAGAAAAATCAACCATAGAAGAACGAATAGATACCGCTATTCCACAAGAGAATGACGATGTTTTAGAAAAGCAATAATTTATTTTATGGAGAAAGTTAAAGACAAGTTTAAAGCTAAATGCTACAATGTAAATATAGGTTATATAGATATAAAATATTTAAGTATTAAATGAGGTATAAATAATATGAAACAAATAATATTTATTTTTTGTATGATATTGATGTTAAGTTTCTGTGGGTGTACGAATGTTGGCTCAAATAGAAATGAGTATATGTCTAATTGGTTTAAATCGGAACAAGAAATATCAGATAATATGATGAAACAAATTATAGATTTATACAATGAAGGCAATGTAAAAGAATTTGAAAAATTGTTTTCACAAAACAGTAAAAAAGACATAGAGGATATAAATAAACAAATTTCTTCTTTCTTCGAATTTATTGATGGAGATATACAAGAATATTCTGGTGATTGTGCATCATCTAGTGAAAATAATAATGGAAATAAACGAATTGAATTAGACGGAATGTATCATATATCAACTTCTAAAAATGAATATTATTTGAATTTTTATATGGTCTATAAAGCTGATGATGTTCCCTCAGATATAGGACTATCCAAAATTGAAATTGCGACTGAACAAACTGTAAACAGGGAAAACTTTATGTGGGATACATCAGAAAACGGAATATTTGTCGTGCGGGAATAAACATAGAATGATATGTTTGAAAGATAAACCAAAACAAAGTTGTGACACATACTTCCTCCTACTTTTTGTTTTTTAGCCATTTAGTTTAATCTGTTTTAATGAGTTATAAATAGAGATACCGTTATTTAAAAGAAAGAATAACGGTATTTTTTAATGCAATGGAAATTTTCAGATTTAGTCAACAAAGAGCTTTTTTCATTCCCTATGTTTATTAAAAGAAGAAAAACAAATTTTTTACAGAAATCTGCAACAAAACAGCTACTTGCGTACAGATATGGTGCGAGAAAAGGAAATCTAACTATTTTTGAAATGGGGTCATAAAATTTTTACTCGGTGTACAGACACGAAGATTAAAAAGAAATTGAAATTATTTTGAAAAATCTGCAACAAAACAAGGTTTCTATTCCTTATATGGAGTGAAGTTGAGGAAATCTAAACTTTTTTTGAAAATAGGTCATTAAATTTTGGCTTGCTGTCCCTATATGAAGTGAAAGACGAAAAAAGTTTTGAAAAAAATGTCGGAAAATCGAGTTAAGCGGACAGTATTATGCAGAAAGAGGAAATCACACTTTATTTCTTGATTTGTATTCAAACAGGCATTAGCTGTTGAGTGTTGATGCGGAAAGAGAAAATTATTTTATCCTCAACTTAACAATTTAAGGTTTCCGTTCCCTATATGGCGTAGAAAGAAAAAAGTTTAAGAAATGTGATACAAATAACGCTATTCTGTCCTGATATGGAGTGAAGAAAATATTTCATTCTATTGTTGGCAGTAACAGTATGGTTTGGGTAGTTAGGGTGTGAAAAGAAAAATAATCTTTTTTCATCACCAGCTTAACAAATGTACGTTTGCTATACAGATAGTAGTGAAAAAAGAAAAAATGTTTGAATTTTGGTTACATTTCCTCTCTTTTCCAACGTGGTATATAGGAGAGATGATTTTCTTCTTTCGTGTTCTTTGACAACTGAATAAAGCAGTCTGATACATTAGACAGACAGCGAGCCGTTGGAGCTGATACGCCATGACCTTTTCCCTTTAAAGCGAGCGGAAACTGTCAGCGTCCATGTAAAAGATTTATCCTCTTTTATCGCCATGACCTGTCCTGTCTGATAATGATACTCCCGTACAGCCACAGCTTGAGCGTTCAGAGCGTCGCACGCAATGGGTACGGCTACATAAGAACTATGCAGAGGTGGAACTCCTGTGGGCTATGATAAAAGCCGTCAGACTGTTTAAAAATCAAAAAAGAAAGGAGGTGCAGTTTTATGTATGATTTAAATACACCATTATGGGAACGCTACCTTATGACGATTGAGGAAGCGTCCAGTTATTTCCGTATCGGAGAGAACAAACTCCGCCGTATTGCAAGTGAATATAAAGACGAGTGTGTTGTGATGAACGGAAACCGTATGCTGATTAAGAAAAAGAAATTTGAACATATGATTGATAAATTGGAAGAAATCTAATGCAAAAGAGCTTTGTGCATGATATGATACTTATATGTCGTAACAAGGCTCTTTCAGTTTTGAAAGGAGTTTTGAAAGATGTCAGAAAAAAGACGGGATAACAAAGGTCGCATTTTAAGGACTGGAGAGAGCCAAAGGGCAGACGGCAGATATATGTATAAATATGTTAATCGTGCAGGCGAAACAAAGGTTGTGTATTCATGGAAACTGGTGGCTACGGACAGAGTACCGAAAGGAAAGCGTGATGATTTATCTCTTAGGGAAAAGGAACGGGAGATACAGCGTGATTTAGAGGACGGAATAGACACCAAAGGAAAGAAAATGACATTGTGTGAACTATATGCCAAAAAGACGGCACAGAGAATCAATGTCAAGAAGAATACACTAGCAGGGCGAAAATATCTCATGGACGCATTGAAACAGGACAAGCTGGGTTCACGAAGCATAGACAGCATTAAACCGTCAGACGCAAAAGAATGGGCGGTCAGAATGAAAGAAAAGGGCTACGGCTTCAAAACCATTAGTAACTATAAGCGTTCCTTAAAGGCTTCTTTCTATATGGCAATCGAGGACGATTATGTAAGGAAGAACCCTTTTGATTTTCAGTTAAGCGAGGTTATTGATGATGACAGCGAAAGCAGACAGGCATTGAGTGAGGAACAGGAAGAAAAACTGCTGTCCTTTCTCCAGTATGATACGGTGTATCAGAAATATTATGATGATGTGCTGATACTGTTAAAAACAGGCTTACGAATATCTGAATTGTGTGGACTTACTGTACAGGACTTAGATTTTGAAAATCATACACTCAATATCGACCACCAGTTATTACGCAATCAAGAGGGATATTATATAGAAACGCCAAAAACAAAGTGTGGCATACGAAAAGTTCCTATGAGCGAAGAAGCAGGAAAAGCATTTCAAAGAGTGTTGAAACGCAAAAAAACTGGAAAAGGGATTGTAATTGACGGTTGCCGCAATTTCCTGTTTCTTAATCAGAAAGGTATGCCTATGACAGCTTGTTACTATACTTCTACATTGAGAAATATAGTAAAGAAATACAATAAGTACCATGATGAATCCTTACCGAAGATAACCCCGCATATATTAAGACATACGTTTTGTACACGATTAGCACAGAAAAACATGAACCCAAAGAACCTGCAATACATTATGGGACATTCCAGCATAATGATAACGCTGAACCTGTACGCCCATGCTTCACAGACAGGAGCAAACATGGAAATGCGAAGTCTGATAGCCTAGTAATTTACTACGAAATTTACTACGATAAAAAGACAAGATATGCAGATTTATGAGTGGTTATAAGAAGTATCTGCCAAAAAGAAAACACCGATAAAGCCTGTAAAATAGGGATATATCGGTGTTATAAGAACTTATGAAAAGATAATTAGAAATTTATTTTATGTTTAACATAAAA
>NZ_CAXUBY010000075.1:0-7805 GCF_964249515.1 Eubacterium sp. 3_1_31 | reverse complement strand
TCCACAGCCCTAAGCTAATTATATAGCTTAATGAATTCCCAAGAAAGGAAGATATTATTTAATTACCTGTTTCTTGGTTAATTAAATAATACAAGAATTGAAATGAAACAAGTAAAAACAGGATTTCCGAAAGCTTTTTTATGGGGAGGCGCCATTGCGGCAAATCAGGCAGAAGGAGCATTTCTAGAAGGTGGGAAAGGATGGAGCGTTGCGGATATCTTAAAAGTGCAAGATGCTGGTGATTTGAAAAAGAAATCAAATAAAGAAACGAGCAGAAACGATATTGATTTCGCTTTACAGGATAAAGAAGGCTATTATCCTAAACGCTATGGGATTGATTTCTATCATACTTATAAGGAAGATCTAAAGCTTTTAGCAGGGATGGGATTGAAAACATTTCGCACTTCTATTAGCTGGTCACGTATCTTCCCTAATGGAGATGATTCTCAACCGAATGAAGAAGGTTTACGCTTTTATGATGCATTGCTGGATGAAATCATAAAAAACGGCATGGAGCCCCTCATCACTTTATCGCACTATGAGATGCCACTGCATTTGGCAACACACTATCAGGGCTGGTATAATCGTAAGACGATCACTTTCTTTGTGAACTATTGTGAAACCGTTATGCGTCGGTATAAAGATAAGGTAAAGTACTGGATTGTTGTAAATCAGATCAATCTGATACATCATGAATCTTTTAATCATCTCGGTATTCCCAGTGATACAGTAGAAAACCTTATGGAAGCAAAATACCAGGCCATTCATCATGAATGCACAGCAAGTGCGCTTGTCACTAAGCTTGCCCATCAGATCAATCCAGACTTTCAGGTAGGGATGATGGTATATGATGGATTAAGTGAACCATTAACATGCAAACCAGAGGATGTTTTTGCGAACATGCAGCGCAATCAAAGAGAATATTTCTTTACCGATTTATTGCTAAGGGGAGAATATCCGGGCTATATGCTGCGCTATTTTAAAGAGCATGACATTCATTTAGATATCCGTGAAGAGGATGAGCAAGTATTAAAAGAGCATCCGGCTGATTTTCTTGCGTTATCCTATTATTATACATGTGTATCATCAAAAGAATGCAATGACACGCAAGATATTAATGATGATGGGGCCATCGTAAATCCTTATATTGATGCAAGTGAATGGGGCTGGGGCATTGATCCTCTTGGATTAAGAACCGTATTAAATTACTATTATGATCGTTATCAAAAACCAATCATCATCGCAGAGAATGGTTTTGGCACGTATGATGAAATCAGCAGTGATGGAAAGATTCACGATGAACGCCGTATCGCTTATTTACGTGAGCATATTCGTAATGTGAAGGAAGCTATCATGGACGGGGTAGATGTGATTGGTTATTATCCATGGGGACCTATTGATATTATCAGTTGTTCATCCTCAGAAATGAGCAAGCGCTATGGATTTATTTACGTGGATCAGGATGATTATGGAAATGGCAGTAAGCGCCGTATCAAGAAAGATAGCTATGACTGGTATCGAAGTGTCATTGCCAGCAACGGGGAAGATCTATAAGTGTTTCCCTTTCGTTTGATTGCCTGTGATATTGATGGCACATTAAGCATGGACAATACATTATCATTGCGCAGCGTACATACCTTACAGAAACTACAACAACAAGGAGTTTCGATCGTGCTATGCAGTGGGCGCAGTTATCCGGATGTGTTAAGTTTGCGAAATCAACACTTGCTGGCTTTGGATATGTTGTTATTAAACGGCGCAATGCAGGTAAACGCAAAAGGGCAGATTCTTCATGCGACTGCGATAAAAAAACAAAGCGCAAAGATGATTCTTCAGATGCTGCAAAAAGAACCTATCGCAATCGGTTGTTATGATGAGACCCATATTTATTCTTTAGAAGAAGAGGATCGGCCTTCCTTTCAAAAACACTATTTGCAAAGTTTCACGGATACCACACCGGTGATGTCTTGTTTCAAGACGATTACGGAAACAGACTTACCTAAAACTATTTTAAAAATAGAACTTTTGGAAAAGGATGAAGAAAAACGCCAACGTTTACAAACACGACTATCCACCTTGCAAGAGGTAAAGGTAACAACTTCCGGATGGGATAATTTGGAAATCACTTCGCCGCTAGTATCGAAAGGGACAGCTTTACAAACCTATGTTGCTCAACACGGTTTCACAAAAGAGGAAGTTTTAGTATTTGGCGACAGCGAAAATGATCTTTCCATGTTTTCCTGTTTCCCTAACAGTGTTGCTGTAGCAAATGCCTGTACGCAAATAAAAAATGCTGCTCGTTATCATTGTAAAGAGGCAAAGGAAGATGGGGTCGTACAATTTCTTGAAATGCTTATAAAACATGCTGTTTAAGTACAGTGTGTTTTTTTTGACAGCAAATGTTGTAGAGCCACCTGCATAAGGAAAAGATAAAAAGTAGTGTATTTGTTTAAATTTTCATTGTTTACGCAATCGTTTCTGAAGACATTCTTGCGAAATTGTGATATTTCCATAAAATGATTGTGATAAAAACAAATATCTTCTATAATAGATACGGTGATTTTATGGAAGAATACATATTGAAAACAAGAGAAGATGGAACGACGATTACCGTGCGTGATTTACAGCTGAAATTGTTAGAGATGCTGAAAGATATAGATATTGTATGCCGCAAGCACAAAGTCCAATACTGGCTGACAGGTGGCAGCTGCTTAGGCGCTGTACGTCATAAAGGCTTTATCCCTTGGGATGATGATGCGGATATCGGTATGCTGTATGAGGATTATCTGAAACTGTTAGAAGCCGTTAAGGATCTGGATCCTAAGAAGTACATCGTACAAAGCTTTGAAACACATAAGGAATACAATGTGTTGATTCCGGCGATGAAGATTCGTTTAAAACATACGTATTGTGAAGAATACAATGCGTTATTAAAAAACAAATGCAAAGACAGTGATGGCATTTTTATCGATGTTTTCATCATTGATTATGTGAGTGAGAATCATGTAAAAGATTTTGTATGGCGCTGCCGCAATGGAATCTTGATGCTCTTGATTGCCGCATTGGAAAATCTACATATCAATCCATTGCCATTAAAGAAACGCTATGTGCGAAATGCGCGTAAGTATGGTAAGCAAAATCAAGGCAGTCCAATGATCGGTTTTGATCTGACATGGTGCTTTAATTCTTTCTTCCATCCGGTCGTATATCCAAAGGAAAGCGTTTTTCCGATTCAGTATGTTCCATTTGAAGATACGATGCTGCCGATACCAAAGCGGCCTAAAGATTTGTTGGATGCAGAAGTATCCGTGAATCATATGAGCTATCCGCCGAAAAAAGATCAGCAGCCAAAGCATATTAAGGATATTGCATTTTAGAAACGATGACGTAAGGACTTTTTCATGCTTATGAAAATGCATAGCATGGAGACGATATTTCTTATTAAAAGCTAGCTTATGGTAAAAATAAAATATCGTAAAACATAGTAAAAATTGTGAGGAGGTAGAAGACATGGCATATGTACCAAGACAGAGAAGATATAAAGTGCGCTGGAAGGTAGTGGCTCCACTGCTTGTTTTAATTGCGTTGATCGTGTATCTTTTAATTGGCATGTTTCTGCCTTCCAATCATCAAGAAGTAAAGAAATTCACGGTGTGTGGATTGAATGAGGAACAGACGATCAAAGCATTGCATAAGACAAGTAAAGAAACGATTAGCGTTTCGGATTATTTGTATTATGGAGAATCTTTGGATTTGTATGAAAAGAAATATTCACCGGAAAATAAAGATACGTTGAGTGGGAAAACCGTAGAATTAAAAAATATTTGTGATGGAAAGACAATTTCAATGACAATGGAAAATACAGTTGATCAAAAGATCTTATTAGATGAAATACCGGAAGGATATTATGAGGTTTCCATCATTGATAATCTGGTAAAAAAGCGTGTGATTTTTCAACAGCCTTTAAAGGAAAATGCATTTTATACGGCACAGCGTAAAGGAAAGGTCAATAAAGTTTCCTTAATTGCAGATACGCAGCTGTTAAAGGATTATCAGATCACCCTGGATAAAAACTATCTTTTCTTACAAGTAACTTCACAGACGCCGCGCAAAGGGGATATTGATGTGTTGATTGATCCGTTTGGGATGAATACGGATTTAACGTGGTTGCCGGATGAAGGTTCAAAGGTCAATGGGTTAAATGAAAATGATGAAATGTATAAAGCAGCGGTTTTAATGAAAAAGGAATTAGAAGAAAAATATGGATTGCGTGTTGCCATTACAAAGGCAAGTAAAGATGAAAAAGGGAAAGCCTATGGCAGTGATGGCCGTTTAGCAAAAGGTTATAAGCAGCATGCAAAATATTATTTGTTCTTACGCTTCAGCAATTATGCCAACGATACGATTCGCGGCTTTGAAGTAGCGCATAGTTATTATTCCAGCAAGACACTTGCCAGGAATTTGACCTATGGTGTACATAAGAACTTAAAAATGCCACTGTCACCGATGTATACTGGTTCCGATGCCGGTATCGTTACCGGGTTATTGGCCGAAGGGGCAGATGGTAAAACGATATATGATACGAATTTATATTTAAGAGAAAGTGGTGGAAGAGCAACACTGGCAGGGAAATACTCAGAAACAAGTCAAGAACAAAATGCTGATTTTGTGAATGCCAATGGCATGCAGGGATTAGAAATTGACTTTGTCTATATATCAAATAAAGAAGATGCAGCGCTGTGGAAAAAACAGAAGAATGCGATTATTAAGGAAACAGCGCGCGCTTTTGCCGAGGGAATCAATGCCGACAACACCACCAGATAAGGCGGGTGAAACAAGATGAAGTATCAAATTCATAAAGGAAGTAAATATTTTGGGGCGAATACGGTATTTGAGGATATTCAATTTGAAATCCGCAATACTGAAAAAATCGCGATTGTGGGAAGAAACGGATGTGGTAAAACCACCTTATTAAAAGCCATTGCCGAAGTAGAACCGTTGGATAAAGGGGATATCCATAAGGAAAATAATCTGACAATCGGTTATTTAGCACAGACAACGTTTGAAAATGAGCATGCCTGTGTCAAAGAAGAATTGGAAACAGCCTTTGCGAAGGTAAAACGCATAGGTAAACAGCTGGAAGAAATCAGTGAGCAGATGGTATATGACCATAGTGAAACCATCTTAAATAAATACGCCAATTTGCAGCAGCAATATGAGGATTTAGGCGGTTATACATACCATAGTGATATGATGACTGTCTTCACTAAGTTTGGGTTTCAGGAAGAAGATTTAAAACGTGAAGTTGCTACATTTTCCGGAGGACAGAAAACCCGATTGGCCTTTGTCAAGCTATTGTTAAGCAAACCGGATATCTTGTTGTTAGATGAACCTACCAACCATTTGGATATCGAAACGATTGAATGGCTAGAAGGTTATGTAAAACGCTATCCCAAAGCGGTTGTCTTAGTTAGTCACGATCGTATGTTTCTGGATGATGTCGTTGATGTCGTATATGAATTGGAATATGGTGTGATGCGTCGCTATCCGGGTAATTATACAAACTATGTTAATACCAAGAAAAGTGATGTGGAACAACAAAAATCAGCGTATGCGCGCCAACAAAAAGAAATACAGCACATGGAAGAACTCATTGAGAAATTCCGTTATAAGAAAAATAAAGCAGCTTTTGCGCAGAGTAAAATCAAATACTTAGAACGTATGGATAAAATTGAAGATCCCAATGTCGACGAAAAACGGTTTCATGCCCGTTTTACCCCAAGGGTACGTGGCGGCAAGCGGGTCTTAGAGGTCAAGGATTTAACCATCGGTTACGACCTGCCGTTGTGTACGATTACTTGCGATATTCTGCAAGGGGAAAAAGTTGCCATAATCGGCCCAAATGGGAAAGGAAAGTCAACCTTTTTGAAAACCTTGATGGAACAGGTTTCACCATTATCCGGTGAATTCTTATTCGGACACCAGATTGAGGTAGGTTATTTTGATCAGGAGCTTGCGCAATTCGATACCAATAATACGGTATTAGAAGAGGTGTGGAACGATTTCAGTGAACTGAATCGAACAGAGGTACGCACAGCACTGGGATGTTTTTTATTCAGTGGAGAAGACGTATTTAAAACAGTAGACTGTCTATCCGGAGGAGAAAAAGTTCGTCTATCCTTTGTAAAGCTAATGCTGTCACAGCCTAATTTTCTGATGATGGATGAGCCAACCAATCATTTGGATCTAATTGGAAAAGAAGCCTTAGAGGATGCTTTGTGTGATTATGAAGGCACAATGCTATTTGTGAGTCATGATCGTTACTTTATCTCAAAGTTGGCAACTGCGGTATTGGTCATTGATAATGGGAAGGCAACATATTATCCGATGCGTTATCAGGAATATATGCATAAAGATGAGGAACATGTACAGGCCGTTAAAACCGTTGAGAAAAAAGAAACAAAAAAAGTGGATAGAGGGATTCATTATGATCGCGAAGTAAAAAAACTGGAAAAGAAAATTGCAGAAAAGGAGAAAGAGCTGGAAGCACTCAGAGAGCTGCGTTTTGATCCGGAATATTATCACGATTATCAAAAAATGCGTGATTTAGATGATAAAATTGATGACGTACATAATGAAATTGAAAATTTCATGAAGAAATGGGAAGACTACAGCGAGAAACTGGAACAGTAAGAAAGAAGGATCTTCATATGAAACCATTTGAAACATCATTGCTTGGTCGTATGGAATTAAACAACCGCATAGGTATTCCGGCGATGTGTACGTATATGGCAAAGGGCGATGGCATAGCCAATTTGCACCATATAGCTCATTATGAAACACTAGCGAAAGGACGCCCTGCCTTTATCGTACAAGAGGCAACGGCCATCGCAGCAGAAGGCTATATCAGTGACGCTTGTTTAGGAATCTTCACGCCGCGACAGCGAGAACCATTAAAGGATATCGTTGAAGTCGTACATGATTATGGGGTGAAATTAGGAATTCAACTGAATCATGCCGGTATGAAAAGTAAATGTGCAGCCCATAAGGTATCCGCCATGGATAATGAAGATGTACATGCGTTGACAGCAGAAGAAATTCATCGCATTGTTGTTAATTTTGAATTTGCCGGTAAATGGGCAAAAGAGCTTGGCTATGACTTTGTGGAAATTCATGCGGCACATGGTTATCTGATCAATCAATTTTTATCACCGCTTACCAATCAGCGAACGGATCTTTATGGTGAGGATAGAACCTTGTTGTTAAAGGAAATCATCACCGGTGTACGCTCTACATTTGAAAAAGATGTCATCGTTCGTATATCAGCAGAAGAGTATGAAGAAGATGGCTTGCATATAGCCGATATGAAAGATATTGTGGAAGCTATAGAAAGTTGTGGTGCTGCCGCAATTTCCGTATCCAGCGGAGGATTAAACAAACATCCGATACAGACCTATCCGTTGTATCAGATTCCATATGCACGAGCTATCAAACAAATGACTTCTTTGCCGGTAATGGGCGTTGGCCTAATCACAAAGGAAGAAGAAATTGAAACCATTCTAGCACAGGAAGATTGTGATTATGTATTATTAGGAAGAAAATTGCTGCGCGATCCTTATTTTCTATTATCTTGGCAAGATGCTTTCGGTCTATTGACAGAAGAAAACATAGGCGAATGTCTGTATCGCGGCATACATAAACATGGTGAATAACATCATGTTTTTTTTGTGTGTGGCGGGCATGCCACATATCTAGGGTGAAAATCCCTCGGGGCGTAGTTATCGACGAACCCAAGAGCGACTTGC
>NZ_CAXUBY010000074.1:0-8036 GCF_964249515.1 Eubacterium sp. 3_1_31 | reverse complement strand
CATAATTCTCTCAGTATTGCTCCTATTTCTAGTCGCTTTTCTCCATAAAAAACTTTTCTTCTATACTTTGGCGCAAATACGACACTATTCTCAATCACACAGACTTATATGAATACAAGCACGGAAAGATATTAATACATTTAAACTTTTGTTTTGAAGGTTTTCCTACAGAACAAACTCCTGCGGCAATGCTAAAATACTACCGGCAGCGAAAGGGTCTAACCACACGGCAGTTAGCCGAAAGTATAGGAGTTGTACCCGCAACAGTGTTAATGTATGAGCGTGAACGATTCCCGATACCATATCAAACAGCCGTTGCTATGGCTGAAGTCCTTGAAATTGATAGAAATCTGCTCTTCGATGAGTTTGCTCAATTTATGGATTATCCTTACAGTGATAGACTTCGTGAAGTCAGAAAAGCACACAGATTAAATCAAGCAACTTTTGCTGAAAAAGCAGGTATTAGTTTGAGCATCTATTCTAAATGGGAGGGCGGTTCACGACAGCCGTCAAGAAAAATGTATCAGCAATTGGTAAATACATATCCCGAAATAAACATATGAAAATACAGCGTATCTGTGATATAGCAGGTACGCTGTATTTTTTATCGGCACATTGGTTTCATTACCCATCTTTCTGTAAAATAAAAGTACACTAAAACACAGGAGGAAAATACTATGGAAAAGTCATTATTTGAACAAATGGGCGGTACTTATACGCAAGTTGGGGATTACCTGATACCAAATCTCCGTTTGCCAGAACAACAAGGTCAGCCGATCGGAGTATGGGGGCATCGACACGTAAGATATTTGAAACAACACCATAAAATTATTTATATGAACCTGTTGACAAGCGGGAAACTAAACGACTATCTTGTCGATATTGAAAATCAGGCTGAAAATATGTTTCTTCAAATCGTAAAGCAACTTGCAAAAAGCGAAGGCATAACAGAAGAACTTAAGGCAAAAGATCAGACGGAATGGGTTGCGCAAATGAACAATGTTTGCTACAGAGCAAGAGAAATTGTAAATTCTAAGTTGATTTATTAAAAATAGTCCGCTCAATGGAGCGGACTATTTTTAATAAATTTCATTTTCACACATTTTTTCAGCTTGCTCTATTATCAAATCCACCGCCGTTGCCTGTTTATCCGGTGGATATTTATATTTTCTGAGCAACCTTTTTACAGTAATTCTCATCTGTGCCCTAACACTTTCTCGCACATCCCAATCAACTTTAATATTATTTTTAATGCTGATTGTTAGTTCTTTAGCAATTTGTTTTAGGACATCATTTTCATAGAAATCTCTGGCAGATTCATTGGACGAAATTGCATCATAAAATGCCAGTTCATCGTCTGATAATCCCAGCTTTTCGCCTCTTTTATGAAGCTCATTCATATCTTTTGCCATATCAACCAGAGCCTTTATAACCTCTACCGTCTCTAAAGAACGTTTTTCATATTGAATTACTGAGGCTTCAAGCATTTCAGAAAATTTCTTTGCTTGTACAATATTCTTTTTAGCTATCGCCTTAATCTTGCCGTCAAGCAAACGTCGTAAAAGTTCCAGAGCTAAATTTTTTTGTGGCAGTCCTTTTACTTCTTCAAGAAATTCATCAGATAAAATTGAAATATCCGGTTTATTCAATCCAACGGAAGCAAATATGTCAACGACTTCTTCAGAAATAACTGATTTGGAAACCAATTGACCAATTTCATATTCTATTTGATCTTTCGTTTTCTTCTGTTTGTCTCTTGGTAGTATTTTTATAATACCTGATTTGATGGCTTTAAAATAACTAATCTCTACATTGATTGCCTGAGCTTGCTCAGAGGTCGAACATAATGCGTATGCCTTACCAATTTCTGCAACCAAGTTAAGAAATTCTTTTTTCTCATCTTCCGGTTTACCCAAAACAAAATCCACACCAGAAACAATACACGCCATTCGTTCACTTGCCGAGCCGCTTATGTAAGAAGAGTAATCCAATCCATGCAATATTCCTTGAATTTGCTCATACTTCTCAAGCATGAGATCTATTGCTACTTGTGGATCAATACCTGTTGTTTTTCGGTCAGACGGTGTATATTGTGCTAATGCACTTCTTAAATTATCTGCAATGCCAATATAGTCTACAATTAAGCCGCCGGGCTTGTCTTTAAACACACGATTAACTCGTGCTATGGCTTGCATAAGATTATGACCACTCATCGGTTTATCGACATACATTGTGTGAAGGCAAGGGACATCAAACCCCGTCAACCACATATCGCAAACAATAACAATTTTTAATTCATCTTCAACATCTTTCATTCTCTTTGCAAGTAGCTTTTTCTGAGATGCAGTAGTTGAATGCGGCTGAAATTCAGGCGGATCAGATGCTGCAGAAGTCATAATAACCTTAATTGTACCTTTATCAATGTCGTCACTATGCCATTCCGGGCGGTATTCTATAATCTTTGAGTAAAGTTTTACTGCAATCTTTCTGGATATAGCTACAAACATAACTTTTCCATTAATCGCTTGTTGTCTAAGGACGTAATGAGCAATAAAATCTTTCACCACTACATCAATACGACTATCTGTTCCAACAATGGCTTCTAACCTTGCCCATTTGCGCTTTTGGCTTTCGGCGTAAGTTTCCTCCTGTCCCTCAACAATGCTGTCATACTCATCATCAATCTTTGGCTTTAATTCCTGCGGAAGATCTAACTTTGCAATTCTGCTTTCATAATAAATCGGAACAGTAGTTTTATCTTTAACCGCTTGAGTCAAATCGTAAATATCAATATAGTCACCAAACAGAGCAGGGGTGTTCTTATCGCTCAACTCAACAGGAGTTCCAGTAAATCCGATAAAAGAAGCATTCGGCAATGCATCTCGCATATGTTTCGCAAAGCCAAAAGAAACTTTTCCATCTTTTTCTTTTGCTTCTAACCCGTACTGACTGCGATGTGCTTCATCTGCTATAACAACCACATTTCGTCTGGTAGTCAGTGCTTCCATCGATTGGTCACTCTCATCTGGCGAAAACTTTTGGATAGTCGTAAATACAATGCCGCCAGCTTGAACGCTCAATAGTTCTCGTAATTTCTTTCTTGTGTCTGCCTGTTTGGGCGTTTGACGCAAATAATCGGCACTTTTTGCAAAAGTAGTAAATAGTTGATCATCCAAGTCATTTCTGTCAGTAATAACAACAATGGTCGGGTTACTCAGTTCTAAAACCAATTGACGAGTATACATGAGCATAGAATAACTTTTTCCGCTACCCTGTGTATGCCAAATTACACCCGCTTTTCTGCTTCCATTTTCAGAGGCTGCCAAGTGAGTGGTATACAACGCTTTATTTACAGCAAAAAATTGATGATAACCAGGCAAAATTTTGAAAGACTTATCTTCTTCATGAACAAAGAAGCTATACTTTGAAACAATGTCCAAAAATCTCTTTTTATTCATCATTCCATACAGCATAACTTGCAATTGCGGAAAAGAAAGTCCCGATTCTTTTTCTCCGTCAATTGTTCTCCAGAACATAAAGCGATCCAGATCAGAAGTAATTGTACCAACTTTTGCATTGATACCATCACTTGTGATCATAAAGGCATTGTAATAAAACAAGGACGGAATATCTCTTTTATAAGTCTGAAGCTGATTAAACCCATCAACAATATCTACTTCTTCGTTTGTCGCATTTTTCAGTTCTATTACAACAACAGGAATACCATTTAAGAACGCAACAATATCAGGTCTGCGTTCTTTTCCGTTTTCAATTACAGTGTATTGATTGATTGCCAAGAACTCATTATTTTCAATATCTTTGGCATCAAAAATATAAGCTTTTTCGGTTTTTATGCTTCCGTCCTTCTGCTTAACCTCTACATCAATACCATCGGTTAATAATTTCTGAAACGCAACATTATTTTGGACAATAGATAAGCTCTGCTGACGAGTAATCTTTTTAACCAGTTCTGAAATCGTATCATTAGAATATTGTTTGTTAATACGTTTTAATGCACTATATAACCTTTCGTACAGAACAACATCTCCAAAACTTTCTCTCTCTGAAAAGCTTCCTCCCGGCGAAATATCTGGTCCATATTGTGTTTGATAGCCTAAATCTTGAAGCCACTCCATTGCTGCTTGTTCAAGATCATTTTCTATAAATTTGGACATTTTATTCACCTCGCATTTTTATCATATTTTAATTCTGATAGTTTTTCTACTATTTGAGTAGCAGCTTTTTCTGCTTCATTAGCTGAAACACCATTATTGATAAAATACTTCTTAACAAATAATCTGTATGTAGCTTTTTGAGAATCAAAAATATACCAATCTGGCGCAGAAAAAAGTTCTGATGCGTTAGCAAAATCCTTCTGTACTTGTTTAGTTTTTGATTTGTTAAAGCCGAGAGAAATACAAACTTTTTCGATAACGGTATCATACTTAGTAACGCTAGGTCGTATTGTTTTATCAAGTTCTTTTTTCTGTTCAAGATTGCTAATTTGCTCTTCAGCATTCTTTTCTTTATTTTCTTTTATTTCCTCGATCTCTGATTTTAACACATCATACTCTTTAGCAATAACGGATTTTTTATCAAGAGAATTAATTATATATTTTGCTTGGTGATCAATCTCTGGAAACAGAGTTTTCTGGCTAACCCCAAGTTTGTCAAGTTCTGCCAGAATGTACTTTTTTCTTTCTTTTGGAATGACATAAGAATATGCTTTATCGGTAAGCAATTTATTCTGTTTATTAATATATTCCTTCATTCCTTCATCAATATCTTCATCATTTTCCTCTGCTATTTGGAATTTAAGTTTTTCCAGCAAAACATTTCTTGCATTTATCGTTAATTCAATATTCTTTTGCTTAATATGGAATGGAACATTCTTATTAGAATACAGGTCGCTTTCAAAGTTATTGTATACCATACCAAAAAGAATAAATGCTCCTGATTGCCTCTTTATTCTGTTATTATCCAGACTGGCCACCACGGTAACATAACTAAAATCTTGTAAAATAGATTTTACTTCTTCTTCAGTGAGATTTTCAATTGTGAAGCGATTAATTTCATTTGTAAAAGAATCAAGCTGTGAGCCTTTCTTGCAGCTTCTAGCTAATTCTGATAATACATTTACTTTTGGATCATCAGGCGATAGTGGAGTATCGATCCATACAAATACTTCCCCATCAGCATCTTCAAGCTTACTGCACTCCTCCAAGCGATTTTTCAGCTCTTCTAGATCTGTATTTTCTCTATACCATTCTTCATCCTGCTCAATAATATCCTTTAATTTCACCTGTATGCTTCGAGGTTGGCATGCAAAATATAATGCTACTAATGGATTTGATGTAATATCCAACAAACGAGTAGGTAATTCATAATGCTGCATTTTTGTCAGCTTTTCAAAAGGAGTTTTATGCGAAACAAATTCCTCTGGACAATTCACAAGAATTTCAGAAAAAATCTTGCTTTCATAATCTAACCGTCCATCCCTAAAAATGCTCGGTGCTAAACCGAAAGATGTGTCATTTTGTCCACGATAAAATAATTGATGTTCTGTATCTGTACCCATATTTAAAAGTTTAATTTCCCAAATAAAATCTTGTACAGAACCTATTACACCAATACAGTTTTCATACATTATTTCTCACCCACTTCCACTGGCAGTTCTCCACTCATCAATTTGGGGAGTAGGGTATCTCTAATCTCTGCCAACACTTCATTTTCTTCTTTGAGCTTTGCGATTTTCTGCTCAATAGGTTTTGCGATTTCTTCAAATTTCAATTGAAGTTCCATCGGCGGTACAACCATAGGAAACATTTTAAACGCTTCGAAAGGGAAGTTCTGCCTTGTTGTGCCAATGGCATGGTGTTTGATCATTTCCTGAAATATCGGTTGCTTCATATAGTAATAAAAGAAAGTAGGAGTAATCGTATCCTTCATCTCAAAAACAGTATAAATCGGGCTAACAAGTCCAACATCATACTCCTTGAGCATGGCAATAGAACCGATATTTGCTCTTGCCGGATTATATGCTACTTGATTGCGGCGAACAATTTTATAGTTTTTAGTGCTCTTACTATAAACTTGTTTTGTAAATACATCTTCGGATGCTTTAAATTCGCCTTCTTTTACGACCGAAAGTACAGGGTAATCTTTTTCTTCTTTGTTTTTTTCCTTAAGTTCTATAATGTTCTCAAATACAGTTGATTCTGCATATTGCCCATCTGCTAATTTGGACTTTTGTATAAATGTTTCTTTATATATTTCGTTTGCTACATTCAGCAATAGCGCTATGTTAACTAAATTATTTTTAATTTTCTTTTCATACACGCATAGCTTTTCTGCAATTCTATCCTGCTCCTCTCTAGAAAAATCAGGCAACGCAATCAAGTTCATATTGTTTTGATTCAACTTTGGTTGAGCCGAACCAGTTATATATTCTGATATATCATTTGAATTTAACCAAAAACACAAAAATTCAAGATTTGATAATTCATTTGATGTAACTATATGCGCATGATTATTAACCCAAAACTTTCCTTCTACAATGGTTGCAATTGGTTGTTTGCGAGACCTTAAATTTTCCCCATCTTCAGCTATCAACAAATATTTACCTTCAAAAAGATAGTCATCGACATAATCAATAATACCCTGTGCACCATAATATGGATAATTTTTTTCAATATTTTCCCTTTGCTTAGCTGATAATGGGATACGTTTATTGTCATGATTAATAATTAAATCACCTAAAAGCATCTTATTCCTCCTTGAAATCTTGGTTCCATCCCATTTCATTTAATTGATGCTTAATTTCTTCATCAAGCTTTTGAGATTCATCTATTACATTATATAATTTCTTTGTCAATCTTTTCATTTTTTCATCGAAAGGTTCCGTGTCTTCTTCTATAGGAACAACACCTACATAACTCGCCGGTGTCAAATTATAATCTTTTTCACGAATTTCTTCCAATGTTGCTATCTTCCAAAATCCCTGTTTATCGGCATATTCAATTTCTGTACCATCCGCCTTTGTTGCTTTCTTTTCATGGTTGCGGAAAGAATGGTATGCGGAAGTGATTTCATCAATAGTTTGTGCAGTCAGCTGTCTCTGTGTACGACTGTCCTCATAAGGTTCAGTTTCCATATTTCTGGCATCGATAAACAGAATTTCCCCATGTCGATCACGGTGTCCGTTTTTCAGCTTATTGCGAGCCATAAACCACAGGCAAACAGGAATTGATGTTGTTGAGAACAGTCCACCCGGCAAAGTAACAATACAATCGATTTTGTCATCTTCAATCAAGTTTTTACGAATGTTGTATTCACTGATTGTAGAAGATGAAAGAGAACCATTCGCCAATACAAAACCCGCTGTTCCGCTTGGCGCTAAGTGATACAGCATGTGCAAAATCCAAGCATAGTTGGCATTACCCGTAGGCGGAATACCGTATTTACTCCATCTTGGATCATCTATTAAACGCTCGCCGCCCCAGTCACTAATATTAAAAGGAGGATTTGCCATAATATAATCTGCCTTTAAACTCTTGTGCTGATCGTTATGAAAGGAATCCGCATTTTGCTGACCAAGGTTTGCTTCGATTCCACGGATAGCAAGGTTCATTTTGCAAAGTTTCCATGTATTATAATTGGATTCCTGCCCATAAATAGCTAATTGACCGTCAATTCGTCCCTCTCTGTCTTCTACAAAGCGTTCACTCTGCACAAACATACCGCCAGAACCGCAGCAAGGGTCATAAACTCGACCATCATGAGGCTCAATCATAGCTACAATCAACTCAACTACACTGCGTGGAGTGTAGAACTCTCCACCCAGTTTTCCCTCAGCACGTGCAAACTTTCCAAGAAAATATTCATATACAGATCCTAAAGTGTCTTTGTTCTTGTCGTTTCCAATCTCAAGTTCAGATAACAAATCAACCAATTCACCCAAAGAACGGTGCGAGACGTTTCTACTTGAAAAGAGTAGACACTGCACAATCAATTAAAATTGTGTTGGAGAACTGAAC
>NZ_CAXUBY010000073.1:0-8203 GCF_964249515.1 Eubacterium sp. 3_1_31 | reverse complement strand
TACCTTAAGTATATACTTATTTTGCGATATGTAAATTGTATCTTTACATCTATATGGATATAAAAAGTAAACAAAAGTATCATAATAACCCAATGTAGTTAACCTTTTGTAGTATATCTAAGTAAAATAAATAGTATAAAGGGGCGATATTTATGACAATAGGAGAAGCAAGCTGTAAACGTATCTTGCAATTATGCAAAACAAACGAAATCACCTTAAATGGTCTTAGCACAACATGTGGTATCACACAATCAACATTAAATAATATTAAGTTTGGAAAAAGTAAAAATCCAACGATATCTACAATTAAAAAAATATGTGATGGCTTATCCATCACGATAATAGAATTTTTTGATGATCCACTTTTTGAAAACTTAGAACCTGAAATCGGTTCATAAACAGACGGCACAAGCTGTCTGTTTTTTTATGATAGCATCCTTTTCGTTGCTGAAGTATTACATAGATGGATAAAGAACATAACGCTTTTTTCATACTGTAGATTTTTGAGAAATCGTAGTTTATAAGCTATGCAAATGCTTTGCATAGTTAGATCATATAAAGATAGTAATGAAGCAAAGCTGTTAAAAAAAGAAGATTGCATATGAGCAACGAAAGTGCTGAATATCCAATCTTCTTTTGTCATTCTTATGTTCCTATCTTAGTGTTTAAAGTGACGCACTCCGGTATACACCATCGTAATGTCATGCTCATTACACACATCAATGGACAGCTGATCCTTGATAGAACCACCTGGTTGAATAATGGCTGTTACCCCTGCTTTCACTGCTTCTTCTACTGTATCCGGCATAGGGAAGAAAGCATCACTGCTCATAACAGAACCTTTGGCTTTTTCACCTGCCTGCTCAATGGCAATCTTTGCCGCACCGACACGATTCATCTGACCGGCACCAACCCCAATTGTCATGTTATCCTTGACCAATACGATGGCATTGGATTTCACATGCTTTACAACCTTCCATGCGAATAACAATTGTTTCATTTCTTCTTCGGTAGGCTTACGGTTTGTTACACAACGCAAATCTTCTTCTTTCAGCTTATGGTCATCAATATCCTGTACCAATAAGCCATCGTTAACATTCGTATATTTATATTTTGTTGTTACCTCTAAGGTTGTATCTAATTCCATCAGACGGATATTCTTTTTCTTTGATAAGATTTCAAATGCTGCCGGTTCAAAGTAAGGCGCAATGATAATTTCCAAGAAAATGTTTGCCAGTTTTTCCGCAACAGCTACATTGACCGGCTCATTCATTGCCACGATACCACCGAAGATGGAAATTGGATCTGCTTCATAAGCCTTATCCCATGCTTCTTCCAAGGTAGCACCGATACCTACTCCACATGGATTCATATGTTTCAATCCAACAACCGCACACTGTCCTTCAAAATCCTTTAAGATTTCAATCGCTGCATTGCCATCCTGAATGTTGTTGTAGGATAATTCCTTACCATGCAGCTGTTTGGCATTTGCCAAGGAGTAAGAAGGTTTCATACCTTTATAGAAGGCAGCACTTTGATGAGGATTTTCCCCATAACGAAGATCTTGTACTTTATCGAAGGTAATCGTTAATTTTTCAGGATATTTTTCACCCGTTTTATTTGTCAGATATTCCGCAATCATCGCATCATAGGCTGCTGTATGACGGAATACTTTCGCTGCTAAAAGTTCTCTGGTATCCGGACGGGTTTCACCGTTTTCACGCAGTTCATTTAATACCATTGCATAATCACTAGGATCTACGATCACTGGGATATAGCGATAGTTCTTAGATGCACTACGCAGCATACTAGGTCCACCGATATCAATGTTTTCAATGATTTCTTCATGCGTTACACCTGGTTTTTGTACGGTTTGTTTGAATGGATACAAGTTTACACAAACCAAATCAATATAATCAATACCTAATTCCTGAATCTGACGAACATGCTCCGGATTATCACGTACACACAATAACGCTCCATGTACCTTTGGATGTAATGTTTTTACACGACCATCCATGATTTCCGGAAAACCGGTAACCTCTGAGATACCAATGGTATCTAAACCGGCATTATCCAAAGCCTTCTTTGTACCACCGGTAGATATAATTTCATAACCTAATTCTTTTAATCCGGATACGAATTCAATCAGATTTGTTTTGTCAGATACACTTACTAATGCTCGTTTCATAATAACACCGCTCTTTCTTTATTTATGTTCTTCCATACGTTCACAAACTGTCTTTACTACACGTGGAAACATATCATATTCCTTCGCATGCACATGTTCTTCTAAGGTTTCCAGATCCCAGGATGGATCAATCATGATCTTTTCCTGATGAATGATTTCCCCTGTATCGACACCTTCATCTACATAATGCACGGTAACCCCTGTATAAGATACCTTTGCTTCAAAAGCATCTTGAATGCTATGCGCACCGGGGAAGGCAGGTAAATATGCCGGATGCAGATTGATGATGCGATTTGGATAGTTGCTTAACAGCACCTTGCCAATAAAACGCATATAGCCTGCTAGAACAATCAATTCAACCTCATAGCTCTCTAAGGTTTTCATGATTTCTGTTTCATAGCCTTCTTTACCGCCATAGCCCTTAGGATTCACATAGACACATGGGATACCTAAACGCGCTGCACGCTCTTTGGCATATGCTTGTTCCTTATCGATAATCAATACCTTACAAACGGCATTATCGATATGTCCATTGTTTATTTCGTTGACAAGATTCTCAAAGTTAGAACCATTGCCACTGGCAAATATCGCAATGTTTACCATGTTAAATCCACACTTCCACTATCGGTTACTTCACCGATGACATAAGATTCTTCGCCGATTTCTTGTAACAGGCTTTGTACCTTTTCTACATCTGCTTTATCCACAGCCATCATAAAGCCAATACCCATGTTGAAGACATTGCACATTTCCTTCATAGGAATATCCCCTGTCTTCGCAATGAAATCAAAGATTGGTTTATGTGGATATGTCGTTAAATCGATAGAAACACCCTGTCCATCCTTTAACATTCTTGGTACATTTTCATAGAAACCGCCGCCGGTAATATGACTCATGCCTTTGATATCCACCTTGCCTAGCAGGTGTTTAATAGCTTTGACATAAATCTTAGTAGGGGTTAATAAAACATCACCTAGTTTTTCATTACCTAATTCTTCATAACGCTTATGTAAATCTAATTTCGCATCCTTTAATAAAACCTTGCGAATCAAAGAGAACCCATTTGAATGTACACCGGAGCTTGGTAAGCCAATCAACACATTGCCTTTTTCAATCTTCTGGCCATCTAATAGATTACATTTATCTACAGCACCCACACAGAAACCGGCAATATCGTAATGTTGTACATCATACATATCCGGCATTTCTGCTGTTTCGCCGCCAATCAAAGCACATTCTGCTTGTACACAGCCATCCGCTACACCTTTTACCAATTGCTCGATCTTCGTTGGCTCATTCTTGCCCACTGCCAAATAATCTAAGAAGAAGATTGGCGCAGCTCCTTGTACCAAAACATCATTTACACACATTGCGACTGCATCAATACCAACGGTATCATGCTTATCCATCGCAAAAGCAATCATCAACTTGGTACCAACACCATCTGTACCGGAAACCAAAACCGGCTCTTTCATATTTAACATGGATAAATCAAACATACCGCCAAAGGCGCCGATAGAATCAATCGCACCTTTTACCTTTGTACGTGCCACATGACTTTTAATCAATCTTACGGATTCATAGCCAGCTTCCAGATTGACACCGGCTTCTCTATACTTATCACTCATATTCTCTTTACCTTTCTGTATATCCTATACATGATAGCGATGCCTGAGGATGTGTACACAGGCATTGCTATCTTTTTCATTCCTTCTTATTTATTTTTAAAGTAGTTCACACCGTTTTCAAAGATGTTCTGTAGTTTATTACCATCAATATTCTTAAACAGTCCATCTTCATAACGTTCACTATGTCCCATCTTACCTAAGATACGACCATCCTTAGAGGTAATACCCTCAATGGCATAGTAAGAACCGTTGATATTATACGTGCCATCCATAGTTGGATTACCCTCTAAATCAACATATTGTGTCGCAACCTGTCCGTTTTCAAACAATTCTTTGGCAACTTCTTCGCTTACCACAAACTTACCTTCTCCATGTGACATGGCAATGCTATGGCAGTCATTTGGTGTAAAGCTAGACAGCCAAGGAGATTTATTGCTGGTAACTTTCGTTGTCGCAATATGTGAAACATGGCGGTTGATGTTGTTACGGAACAAGGTAGGAGAAGCTTCATTCAGCCCTTCAATATTGCCATATGGCAATAAGCCACTCTTGATCAATGCCTGGAATCCATTACAGATACCAAGAATCAGACCATCGTTGCTTAACAATGTCTGAACTGCTTCATTTACCAATGGATTGCTTAAGACATTCGCAATAAACTTACCACTGCCATCAGGTTCATCACCGCTGGAGAAACCGCCAACTAACATTAAGATCTGCGCATGGGCAATTTTTTCACTTAATTCTTTCAAACTGCGTTCAATGCTCGTAACATTCAGATTGTTGAAGACATAGATTTCAACTTCGGCACCGGCACGTTCAAACTGCTGTTTCGTGTCATATTCACAGTTTTGACCAGGGAAAACCGGAATGATAACTTTCGGTTTGTCATACGTCTTGCTTGCTTTCTTATGTTCTGTGCTTGTATAGGTAGGTGTATCCACACGTTTTCCATCATGATCAACACTCATTGGATAAATCTTATCATAACGCTTGCACCAAACAGCGATAGCATCATCAATGTTGATACGTTCCTCATTGATACGAATACTGTTTGTATCGGTTGTTGTACCTAACAGGATGAAGGCATCATCTTCGATTACCTTATCACTTTCAACGATGATAGAACCAATGCTGATATCAAAAACAGGTTCATTCGTCACAACATCGATACCAATCTTATTACCAAAGCTCATCTTACATAAAGTTTCGGCAATACCTCCAAATTTCACGGTAGCAGCAGCTACGATATCTTTATTTAAGATATGCTTACGCACAAGGGCAAAGTTTTTCTTTAACTGTTCATAATCCGGAGTCTTGTTTGCTTTTGGTGTGTGTTTTACCAGATACAGGTTATGACCTGCTGCTTTGCATTCACTGGAAATGATATTGTCTGTCTTTTCGGTTGTGACGGCAAAGGTAATCAAGGTAGGTGGCACACTGATATCATTAAAGGTTCCGGACATGGAATCCTTACCACCGATTGCCGGTGTTTCAAAAGCCATTTCTGCCTCAATCAAACCAAGCAGTGCCTGCATAGGTTTGCCCCATTTTTCAGGGTCTGTATGTAAACGTTCAAAGTATTCTTGATTGGTTAAACGACAAGTAGCATAATTACCACCTAACGCTGTCACTCTTGCCAAGGCTTCTACGACAGAATAGCTAGCTCCTAAATAAGGAGAGTATAAAGATACCTCAGGATGATATCCATGTGTCATGATGCTTGCCGTATTTGTGAAACCAAAGACAGGCAATTTCTGTACGCTGCCTTCTGTTTCAGTTAATTGATACTTACCGCCAAATGGCATTAAAACAGTAGACTTACCGATGGAAGCATCAAACATTTCAGCCAAGCCAATCTGAGAAGCAACATTTGGCTGCTGTAAGTCTTCTTCAATGCTTTTCACACTACTGTGGAATGGATCTTTTGTTGTTAAGCCTTCTTTCACAAGAACATCCTGTAAGCCTCGCACACCATTGGTATCCAGGAAAGCACGTGACATATTCACGATTTCCTTACCTTGGAACTGCATTACCAAGCGTGGTTCTTCGGTTACCACAGCAACGATGCAAGCGTCTAGATTTTCTTCATAGGCATATTGTTTAAATTCATCAAAGTCTTTTTCTTCAATTAATACAGCCATACGTTCCTGTGATTCGGAGATTGCTAATTCGGTGCCTGATAAGCCACTGTATTTTACTGGCACTTTATCCAAATCAATTTGTAAACCATCGGCTAATTCACCAACGGCAACACTGACACCGCCGGCCCCAAAGTCATTGGCTTTCTTAATCAAACGTGTCGCCTTTGGATTACGGAACAAGCGCTGCAGCTTACGTTCAATCGGTGCATTTCCTTTTTGAACCTCACTGGAACATTTCGTTAAAGAGGTGTCATTGTGTTCCTTACTGGAACCGGTAGCTCCACCGACACCATCACGTCCGGTAGCTCCACCAATCAAGACAACGATGTCACCGGCATTTGGTTTTTTACGCACAACATTTTCTTTCGGTGCTGCTCCAACGACTGCACCAACTTCCATACGTTTTGCGACATAGCCATCATTATAAATTTCTTTTACATATGTGGTTGCTAAACCAATCTGGTTTCCATAAGAAGAATATCCGGCAGCCGCTCCCTTAGAAATACGGGATTGTGGCAATTTATTTGGTAAAGCTTCCTTAATATCTTTTGTAATATCACCGGCACCGGTAATACGCATTGCCTGATAGACATAGCTTCTTCCTGACAATGGGTCACGGATGGCACCACCGATACAAGTGGATGCGCCACCAAATGGTTCAATTTCCGTTGGATGGTTATGCGTTTCGTTCTTAAACATCAACAGCCACTGCTGATCTTCACCATCTACATCCACCGTGATTTCAATGGAGCAGGCATTGATTTCATCGCTGACTTCCATGTCTTCCAATTTACCATTCTTACGCAAATATTTACCGGCAATGGTTGCCATATCCATCAAGGTCATAACTTTCTTATTCCCATGTACCTCTTCACGTAAATGCAAATAAGTTTCATATGCCTTCTGGATGCTATCCTGTAAAGAACCGGCATCAAAGGTCACATTCTGTAAGATTGTTTCAAATGTTGTATGACGACAATGATCAGACCAATACGTATCCAATACCTTTAATTCCGTTAAAGTCAGATCACGCTGTTCTTCTTCTTTGAAATACTTCTGCACATGGGCAATATCTGCCAAGGTCATAGCTAAGCCATGTTCCTGACGAAGTGCTTCTAAGCCTGCTTCATCCAAAGCACAGAAACCTTCTAAAACCGGAACAGCTTCGATTTCAACATCTTCTTCATTGATTAAAACAGAAAGATCCTTTTCTCTCATTTCCACAGGGTTGATAAGATAGTTCTTAATGGCGATAAGTTCTTCTTCACTTACACTGCCATCCAGAATAACGATCTTTCCACTTTTGATAACAACATCCTGCTTATTATTCAACAGCATCAAACACTGCTGTGCGCTATCAGCCCGCTGATCATATTGTCCAGGCAGACATTCATAAGCAATGTATGTCTTTCCTTCCAATGCGATTTCATCAAATACTTCATCTGTTACTTTTTCTGATAATACCTTATCCTTTAACAATTCCATATCATGGTCATCGCCATTGAAAACATCATAGACATTGTAAAGTTCAATACCATGTACATCAGATAAATTCAAATTCTGTTTTAATTCATGAAATAAAGAATCTGCTTCTACACGAAAAGCTTCTTTCTTCTTCACATACACACGATAGTTCATCTTCTTCTCCTCATATTATTCTACTTCAATTACGGAATCTTTGATAACTTTTTCAGCCATTGCTTTCTTAAAGGCTTCCATTTTTTCAGCCATTTCATCATCGCTCAAGGCAATCATCTGCGCTGCTAAGATAGCGGCATTTTTTGCACCGGCTTTACCGATTGCGACAGTTGCGACAGGAATTCCACCAGGCATTTGCACGGTACTCAACAAAGAGTCCATACCACCTAATGCACTTGTCTGAATAGGAACACCAATCACTGGTAATGTCGTAGAACTAGCAATCACACCACCTAAGTGTGCAGCTCCACCGGCAGCAGCGATAATAACCTTAATACCGCGTTTCTTTGCGCCTTCTGCCAACGCGATAACTTCATTTGGTGTACGATGTGCTGATAAAGCATGTGCTTCAAAGGGGATATCGAATTCCTTCAGCTGATTGAAACAAGCTTCCATAGTAGGAAGATCACTGCGACTTCCCATTAAAATACTGACGATAGGTTTCTTTTCACTCATTTGCTTTTCCTTGTATTATTTAATTACCCAAGAAACAGGTAATTAAATAATATCTTCCTTTCTTGGGAATTCATTAAGCTATATAA
>NZ_CAXUBY010000072.1:0-8513 GCF_964249515.1 Eubacterium sp. 3_1_31 | reverse complement strand
ATTGACGTTTCCTGTTCAGTTTTCAAAGACCGATAGCATCCACTGTTTGGTGGACGTCACTCTCGTTGAGTGCCTGTATATAATATCAAATTATATCGTTCCTGTCAATCAAAATAATAACTTTTTTATGATTATTACAGATTATTTTTACTAATCTGCTATTCCATATGATCTAGGCAGAAATTCTTTCTATCGCTTTACGAATTTGCCTCTTGATATGGATACTTTTGATAATCACAAAAGGAGTTCCTACATCGTAAGAACTCCTTCTTGATATCCTTTAGGATTGTTAATCGTGTAATTCCGGAAGAATTGGCTGTTTAATTCCAATTTCTTCATCAGATACATCTTCACCATCCATGATTTTCTGTACCATTTCACTTGTTAATTTCTCAGGTGAAGGTACATATGCCATAAATTGATCATCATCTGGTTTCGCATTACGTTCGATACGCTCTTCACGTAACTCTTCTGCTCTTTCCGCAATGATTTCATTTGTTTGGCGATCAGCTTTGCAGCCGGTTCCAGCTGGAATCAGCTTACCGATGATAACATTTTCTTTCAGACCAATGAGGTAATCTTTCTTACCTTTGATTGCTGCATCCGTCAGAACTTTCGTTGTTTCCTGGAAAGATGCTGCCGATAAGAAGGAGTCTGTTTCAACAGATGCCTTAGAAATACCTAACAATACCGGTTTGAAAGTAGCCGGTGTTTTACCGCTTAACAATGCCTGACGGTTGATTTTCGTGATTTCGGTCAAGGATACCTGCACACCTGGATTCAAGTGTGTATCATTGCCTTCCAGAACGACTACTTTACGCAGCATCTGGCGAATCATAACTTCAATATGCTTGTCACTGATTTCAATACCCTGGCTGGCATATACTTTCTTAACTTCTTTTAGAATGTAGTTTTGTACCTGACGTACACCAGCAACCTTTAATAATTCCTTAGGGTCAACCTGACCTTCCGTAATTTTGTCACCAGCTTCAACATGTGCACCAACCTTCATCCAAGGACGAATTGCCTGTACCAAAGTCACCTTATGCGTAATACTTTCTTTATCATTTGCGACAACTACTTCGTAGCCTGTTTCAATCTGATTAATCGATGTGATTTCACCGGTAATCTGAGCTAATACAGCTACACCCTTAGGACAACGAGCTTCAAACAGCTCCTCGACACGAGGAAGACCCTGTGTGATATCTCCACCATCAGCACTTGCTACACCACCGGTATGGAAAGTACGCATGGTCAGCTGTGTACCTGGTTCACCGATAGATTGGGCAGCCATGATACCAACAGCTTCGCCAACTTCAACATCTTTACCGGTTGCCATGTTACGACCATAACATTTCTTACATACACCGTAAATAGATTTACAAGTAAATGCGCTTCGGATATATAAGCCTTCAACACCAGCATCTACAATTCGCTGCGCAATTGGCTCCGTGATGAATTCATCACTTTCAATGATGACTTCACCTGTCTTAGGATCTGTAACTTCTTGTTTTGTATAACGACCAACTAAACGATCATACAAAGATTCGATAATCGTATTCGTTTTGCGATCTACGATAGCTTCTACCCAGTACCCTTTATCTGTACCACAGTCTTCCTGTTTAACGATAACATCCTGGGCAACGTCAACCAAACGACGTGTCAGATATCCAGATTCGGCAGTCTTCAATGCGGTATCGGTCAGACCTTTACGCACACCGTGTGTTGAGATAAAGAACTCAGACACATTCAGACCTTCACGGAAACATGAATAGATAGGAACCTCGATGATACTTGGTACATATTCACCCTTCGCTGATTTGGACTGTGATGGTTTCGCCATCAGACCACGCATACCAGCTAACTGAGTAAAGTTTGACGTATTACCACGGGCACCAGAACGCGCCATCATGTTGATTGGGTTTTTACGTGGCAAGTTACCTAACAGCTCTTCGGCGATATCATCTTTGACATCTGCCCACAGCTTATTTAAGTGACGTTCCCACTCCTGCATCGTAAGCTTACCTTTCTTACGCAGGGTTTTTAATTCTTCGGCTTTGGCTTTACCATATTCCACATGCTCTTCTTTATGAGGAGCAACCTCGATATCACTTAAGGATACCGTAACACCAGCAACTGTAGAATATTTAAATCCCATATCCTTGATTTGGTCAAGGATTTCAGATGTTTTTTCAGTACTGTAACGTTTGAAGATCTCACCGATGATCTTACCTAAATCTTTCTTCTTGAAAGCAGGTGTTACAGGTAAATTACGGATAGCTTCTTTTACATCTTTTCCCATATCCAGGAAATACTTTTCCGGTGTTGCCTGGAAATTGGCTGCACTTACCTCATTCAAGAATGGGAAGTCGCTAGGGAACATGTTGTTAAAGATAACCTTACCAACTGTTGTCAGCAAATACTGTTTCTGCTGTTCATCCGTAAAGCTTGTTTTATTTAATGCTCTTGCCGGAATGGCAATACGAGAATGTAAATGAATCTGGTCTGTTTCATAAGCCATCAAAATTTCATTGATGCTACCGAAGACATGTCCTTCATTATCTCCATAACGCTGCCACATAGCTGCTGATTTTGGACAATCGACAGATAAATAGCGCTGCGCTTCATCATGGAATTCTTCAGCCGTTTCTTCCATCGTCAGATAGAAGTTACCCATGACCATATCCTGACCTGGGGTAACGATTGGTTTTCCATCCTTTGGACCTAGGATATTGTTAGAACCTAACATCATCACTAAGGCTTCGGCTCTTGCTTCTTCACTCAATGGTACATGGACAGCCATCTGGTCACCATCGAAGTCGGCATTAAAGGCAGTACATACTAATGGATGCAGACGCAATGCACGTCCTTCTACCAGTTTTGGCTTAAACGCCTGAATACCTAAACGGTGCAGCGTAGGGGCACGGTTCATTAAGACAGGATAGCCATCAATTACCTTTTCAACGATATCCCAAATACGTGGATCCTGACGATCAATCAGTTTCTCTGCTGTCTTTGGATTGCTGGCGATTTCCTGATTTACGATTTCATTAATAACAAATGGTTTAAACAACTGAATTGCCATTTCACGTGGAATACCACACTGATACATCTTCAAATCTGGTCCTACGGCGATTACAGAACGACCGGAGAAGTCAACACGTTTACCTAATAGGTTCTGACGGAAACGTCCTTGTTTACCCTTTAAGGAATGTGATAAAGACTTCAAAGCACGTCCGCCGGCACCGGTAATTGGTTTAGAACGACGACCATTATCGATCAAAGCATCAACTGCTTCCTGCAGCATACGTTTTTCGTTTTGTACGATGATAGCAGGAGTTCCCAACTCTAACAGCTTCTTCAAACGGTTGTTACGTGTGATGACACGACGATATAAATCATTTAGATCACTTGTCGCGAAACGTCCACCATCTAACTGCAGCATTGGTCTTAAATCAGGTGGGATTACCGGAATTACTGTCATAACCATCCATTCTGGCTTATTGTCAGAATTACGGAAAGCTTCTACGGTATCCAAACGCTTGATTAATTTCTTACGTTTTTCACCCTGCGCATTTTCCAAAGCTTCCTGAATGTGTTTGTATTCTAATTCCAGGTCAACTTCTTTCAACAGGGTCAAAGCAGCTTCTGCACCAGTCTGTGCCGTAAAGCTTCCAGGACCGTACAGTGCCATATATTCACGATATTCTTTTTCAGATAAGATCTGTTTGTATTCCAGATTCGTATCCTTAGGATCTGTTACGATCCAGGATACGAAATATACTACTTCTTCCAATTGTTTTGGTGTTACATCCAGCAGCAGTGCCATACGGCTAGGAATACCGCGTAAATACCAGATGTGTGCTACCGGTGCAGCCAATTCAATGTGTCCCATTCGTTCACGACGAACACTGGATTTGGTGATTTCTACACCACAGCGGTCACAGACAACACCTTTATAACGTACTTTCTTATACTTACCGCAATAACATTCCCAGTCCTTGCTAGGTCCGAAAATACGTTCACAGAACAATCCATCACGTTCCGGTTTCTGGGAACGATAATTGATTGTTTCCGGTTTTTTAACTTCACCATGACTCCATTCATGGATTCTTTCAGGAGATGCTAGGCTCACCTGAATTGAGGCAAAATCATTAACACTCATCTACTTACGCCTCCTCTACTTGTTCATCATCTTCTGCAATTAATACATCTTCGTCGAAGTCATCCATGTTTTCTTCATCATCCAAAAGCACTTCATCATCTTCAACTTCAACATCTTCATTTATATCATTGATATCCTCTTCACTGACAACCTCTTCCTGTGGAATTGGTGGCAGTGCAGCAGGTTCACTTGATTCTTCTTTGTTGATATCGACTTCATTTCCGTCTTCATCCAGCATCTTCACATCGATGGCTAATGCCTGTAATTCATGTTTCAATACGCGGAAGGATTCAGGAATGCCTGGTTCAGGAATATCTTTTCCTTTGATGATTGCTTCATAAGTCTTAGTACGTCCTACGATATCATCAGATTTTACCGTCAAGATTTCCTGCAGTGTATGGGCAGCACCATAAGCTTCCAGTGCCCAAACCTCCATCTCACCGAATCGCTGACCACCATTCTGTGCTTTACCACCTAATGGCTGCTGCGTTACTAAGGAGTAAGGTCCGGTTGCACGGGCATGCAGCTTATCGTCAACCATGTGCGCCAGTTTGATCATGTACATAACACCGACAGAAATACGTTCATCGAATGGTTCACCGGTACGTCCATCGTACAGTACCTGTTTACCATCTACGGTCATATCGGCTTCTTTCATGATGTCGCTTAATTCCTGGTTGTTGATACCATCGAATACCGGTGTGGAGAATTTCACGCCCAGTTTCTTAGCGGCATATCCTAAATGGATTTCCAGAACCTGTCCGATGTTCATACGAGATGGCACACCGAATGGGTTCAACATGATATCAATTGGCGTTCCATCTGGCATATATGGCATATCCTCAACCGGTAAGATCTTGGAGATGACACCTTTATTACCATGACGGCCGGCCATCTTATCACCTTCAGAAATCTTACGTTTCTGAACGATGTAAACTTTTACGGTTTCATTAACTCCAGGTGGCAAATCATGTCCTTCACTTCTTTTGAAGATACGGATAGAATGTACGATACCGGCACCACCATGAGGTACCTTCAAGGAGTTGTCACGCACTTCACGGGATTTCTCACCGAAAATAGCTAATAACAGTTTTTCTTCAGGAGAGATTTCACTCTGTCCTTTTGGTGTTACTTTACCAACCAGAATGTCACCCTCGCGTACTTCCGCACCAACCATGATGATACCACGGCTGTCTAAGTTACGGCAGGCTGCTTCACTTACGTTAGGAATGTCACGAGTAATTTCTTCTGGCCCTAATTTTGTTTCACGACAATCAATGTCGTATTCTTCAATATGAATTGACGTATACACATCATCACGTACCAAACGCTCACTCATGATGATGGCATCCTCATAGTTGTAGCCATACCATGTCATATAGGCGATAGTAACGTTTTGTCCAAGGGCAAGTTCACCCTTTTCCATAGATGGTCCATCGGCTAGGATATCTCCCTTATCGATGCGTTCACCTTTTTTTACGATTGGACTTTGGTTGATGTTGGTACCATTGTTAGAACGCTGGAATTTACGCAAACGATATTCATGACGTTCTCCATCATCACCACTGACGATGATGCGCTGAGAATCGACGTATTCAACAATACCGTTTTCTTTTGCGACGATACCGACACCAGAGTCCTTGGCAATCTTATATTCGATACCAGTTCCTACATATGGAGAATGTGGCTGTAACAAAGGTACGGCCTGACGCTGCATGTTCGCACCCATCAAGGCACGAGAAGCATCGTCATTTTCCAGGAATGGTACACAGGCAGTTGCCACGGATACGATCTGTTTTGGTGAAACGTCGGCCAATTCTACTTCTTCACGTTTAGCGATGATGGTTTCTCCCGCTTTACGAGCAACGACATTTTCATTGATCAAACGGCCTTCTACAACCTCATTCGCCTGCGCGATAACATAATCTGCTTCTTCATCAGCTGATAAGTAGATTGCTTCATCTTCTACTGTTCCATCTTTCTTAACGATACGATATGGTGTCTGAATAAATCCATATTCATTGATCTTACCATAAGAAGTCAGGTTGGAAATCAGACCGATGTTTGGACCTTCTGGAGTTTCGATAGGACAGATACGACCATAGTGAGAACTATGAACGTCACGTACTTCAAAACCGGCGCGATCTCTGGTCAGACCACCTGGACCTAAGGCAGAAATACGACGTTTGTTGGTCAATTCTGCCAATGGATTCTGCTGATCCATGAACTGTGACAGCTGAGAACTGGAGAAGAACTCCTTGATAGCTGCTGTTAATGGACGAATATTCGTTAATTTCTTAGGTGTTAAGGTTGCTGTTTCCGCAATGGACATACGTTCCTTAACAACACGCTCCATACGGCTTAAACCGATACGGAACTGGTTCTGGATCAATTCACCAACAGAACGGATACGACGGTTACCCAACATATCAATATCGTCGGTTTCTCCAACACCTTCCATAACATTTAAGTTATACGTATAGAATGCATACATATCGGAAATCGTAATGGTATGCTTGTTCGCATATGGGTCATTACCGATTACTTTTACTACTTGCTCATCGCCAGTACGTACAAGCACTTCCTGAACGGCTGCACCTACCAACCATGCATACACCGTTTCACCGTTGTTTACTTTATTACGTAAAGCTTCCTGGTCGTTTGCACTTAAGGTATCTGGCTTATGACGAGGTAAATAGCCTTCTGCATAGAAGTCACCTTCTTCATTTTCCAGGTCATTGCCCTGTGCATCCGTTACACGGCCTAACGCATACATGCGCTGTCCATAGTTTAACACTGCATTGACATTGCCTTTTTCCAAAGCCACCTGCTTTGCGATGATACCGCCATGTACAGAAATGGTTTCACATTCTTTTGCGATTGCGTCTACATCCTTCTGTGTTAATACGGTTCCTTCAAACAGGGTAGCATCACTCAATTCCACATCCTCTGCCAAAACACGGCCAACAAGACCAAGATGGTTAGATGCCGGAACTTCTACTTTATCCGGATGGTTGAATAATGGATTGAAAGGGAAAGCATGTACATGCATACCTTTTTCCAACTCTTCACGTAAAGTGTTACGTTCATCACGATGAATCATCGTACCGCTAGGCATGAAGACACTGCCATCACTTGCCAAAATATCCATTGCCAAACGATTACCGTAAATACGGTTGATGGCATTTAATTTCTTACGTAATTTAAAACGTCCGGCTTTGGTTAGATCATAACGGCGAGGATCAAAGAACTTCGCATTCATTAAGGTGATAGAACCATCCAAGGTAGGTATTTCATCCGAACGCTGGTTTTCATAAATAGACAATAAAGCTTCCTGTGTAGTCTTAACCTTATCGGCTAACAGGGTATTCTCAATTTCTTCGTATTTACCAAAGTAAGATGCATATAATGTAAGGTAAAGATTCATGAATTCACGATCTTCATCATCCTGTGCAACATCTTCGATCACATCACGTCCCATAGCCTTTAAGAACGTCTTGATCTGTGTTGTATCATGGGCATCTTCGCTGTGATCTAAATCAATTGACATACCGACAGCTTTAAACAATACAGAAGAAAGCATTTTACGTTTACGGTCAATGCTCATGTTTAAAACACGTCCGGTAGACGCTTTTTTCGTTTCTGTCATGTATTCCAGCCAAGTACCGCGGCTTGGAATCAATTCACAGGCATACGATACTTTACCTGTTTTTTCATCATAACCGGTAGAGAAGTACGCTCCCGGAGAACGCACGATCTGCGAAACGATGACACGTTCCGCTCCATTGATGATGAAAGTACCTGTTTCGGTCATTAAAGGGAAATCACCCAGGAAGACATCTTCCCATTTATTGATAACTTCACCTGTTGTGTTATCTGTTATTTCAAGTTCCATGCGTGCTTTCAATGGTGCTGCGTAATTACATTCGCGATACATTGATTCTTCCGCATTGTATTTAGGTTCACCGAATTCATAACCGGCGAACTTCAGCTTGATATTTCCTCCATAGTTTTGAATCGGGTAGATTTCATTGAAAACTTCTCCAATTCCTTCGTTCTTGAACCACTCAAAAGAATCCGTCTGAATTTCAACCAGATTCGGCAGTTCCAGATGTCCACTAACTTTTGAGTAATCGCGACGCTCTGCCTTTTTACCGGAAGCGACAATACGATAAGGCTGTTTTTTGTCCATGTACGCCATCCTTTCTACAAGTTTTTCTTACCAAAATAGGGCATGAAAACCCATTTTAATATTTTAGTATTATGCAATTTATTATAATATCAATGGTTTGTCAAATTGTCAATGCTTTTTCGATATTTTAGCTATTTGTGTCCGTTGGGTAGCAAT